>DASTPN010000145.1:0-17002 GCA_035719985.1 Solirubrobacteraceae bacterium
CGAGGCGGTGGCGGTGTGCACGTCTTCGCCGCGCTTGAAGATCTCCTCGAGCACGGGCTCGCCGGCGGCGTGCGCCAGCACGCGCAGCTCGATCTGCGAATAGTCGGCGGAGATCAGCAGCCTGCCGGGCTCGGCCTCGAAACAGCCGCGGATCTCGCGACCGAGCTCGGTGCGGATCGGGACGTTCTGCATGTTCGGGTTGGTGGAGGCCAGGCGCCCGGTCTGCGCGCCCGCCTGCAGGAAGGTCGTGTGGATGCGCGAGTTCTCGTCCACCAGCTGCGGCAGCACGTCGATGTAGGTCTTGATCAGGGTCGACAGCTCGCGCCAGCGCTCGATGCGGGGCACGATCTCGTGCTCCTCGCGGATCGCCTGCAGCACGCGCGCATCGGTCGAGAAGCCGGTCTTGCCGCGCCGCTTGCGCGACAACCCCAACTTGACAAACAGGATCTCGCCAAGCTGTTGTGGCG
Organism: Solirubrobacteraceae bacterium; assembly: GCA_035719985.1. Lineage (GTDB taxonomy): Bacteria > Actinomycetota > Thermoleophilia > Solirubrobacterales > Solirubrobacteraceae > Palsa-744. The sequence continues at coordinate 468 of DASTPN010000145.1, forward strand.
AGCCGATCGTGAACTCCTCGCCGGCGAGCTCGTAGATGCGCTGTTCGAGCTCGGCAATCTCCGCGCGCACACGCTCAGTGATCTCTGCCAGGCGATCGAGGTTCAAGCGCACCCCGATCAGCTCCATCTCGCGCAGAACCCGCACCAGCGGAAGCTCGACATCGCGCATCAACTCGAGCAGGCCACGCTGTGCGATCTGCTCGCGCTGCCAACTCGAAAGCGCCGCCAACAACAGCGCATCGCCGGCGAGCCCGTCCTCCATGTTCGCGCTCAGCCCGCGCTCCTCACACAGCTCGGCGAAGGGATAGCCGCGCCGCGCCGGCTCGAGCAGGAAGGCGCCAAGCAGCGTGTCGTGCGCGAGCGTTGGCGGCACCGTGCCGAGCGCCTTCGCGTCATGGGCTACGACCGCGCGCTCGCCACAGGCAGCCACGACCTGCTCGGGGCCCTCGCAGTCGCCGGCGAGCACCACTGAGCCGGCAGCTACCGCAAACCGCCATGCTGGCCCTTCGGAGAACAACTCACCTTCAGGCACCTCGGCGGCGCGCGCGACCACGCACAGCTCCTCGCCGCGCAACTGGGCTATGTCGACCGGCGAGCCGTGACGGACTCGGCCGATCAGCGTCGTCTCACTCGCCGCGGCCGGGGCAGCCAGATCAGCCTCGCCGAGCGCCTCTTCCAAACGACGCAGCGGGTCGCGTAGCTCGTGCTTGCGAAAGACCTCGCGCAGCTGGGAGCGGTCGGGCTCGCGGTCGGACTCCGCCTTCAGATCGAGCTCGATCGGCAGATCGCGCTGGACGGTCGCAAGCTGCTTGGAGATGCGCGCGTCCTCGGCATGATCGATCAGGTTCTGGCGGCGCTTGGGACCGCCGACGTCACGAATGTGCGAGAGCACACCCTCAAGTGAGCCGTACTTGCCGATCAGCTCGCTGGCGGTCTTCTCGCCGATACCCGGAATGCCGGGGATGTTGTCGGAGGTGTCACCCTTGAGCCCGTAGAAGTCGGGGATCAGCTCAGGCGCCAGCCCATAGCGGTCGATCACGGCCTGGCGGTCGTACAGCTTGGTCTCGGTGATCCCCCGCGCTGTCGCCATCACCTGCACCAGCCCGGCCTCGTCGATCAGCTGGAAGACGTCGCGGTCGCCGGTGACGATCGTCACAGGCACGCTAGCGCCGCGCGCCTGCTCGGCCAGCGTCGCGATCACGTCGTCAGCCTCGTACCCCTCAACCTTGACGTTGCGATAGCCGAATGCCTGAACCAACGGTTCCATATGCGGCCACTGTTGCTTGAGCAGATCAGGCCGCGAGCGACGGCCGGCCTTGTACTCGGCAAAGACCTCAGTGCGCCCCGAGGAGCCGGCGTCCCAAGCGACGATCGTCGGCTGCACGCCGTGGTCGGTGACGATCTTCACCAGCATCGAGGCGAATCCGAAGATCGCGTTGGTTGGCTCGCCCGTCGAGGTGGCGATCGACTCCGGCAGCGCGTAGAAGGCCCGGTAGACCAGGCTAGGACCGTCGATCAGGAACAGGCGGCGCTCCACGCCGAGCACTCTAGTCGCCCGCCATGCGGCGCTTGTGCGCGACCCAAACGGCGACGAGTGTGGAGCGAGCGGCAGCCCTGAAGGCGTCAAGCAAATAACATGCCGCGCCGTGCATGTGACCCCAAGCGCACAGTACCGCCTGACCATCCGCGTCAAGATCGACGAGCGCCTCGGCGTGCTCGGAGCGGTCACAGACCTGATCGGCGAGCAGGGCGGGATGGTCATCGCCGTGGATTTGGTGGAGGCCGACGCCGAGCACAGTGTGCGCGACGTGTTGGTCGATGCTTCCAACCGAGATCACTGGAACCGCATCCTCTCCGCGCTCGCCTCGCTGGCCGGCGTCGAGGTGATCGACACGATCGACCGCACCTTCCTGCTGCACGTCGGCGGCAAGATCGAACAGCGCAACAAGCATCCACTGAAGACGCGCGATGACCTGTCGATGGCCTACACCCCCGGTGTCGCCCGCGTCTGCACGGCGATCAAGGACGACCCCGACAAGGCGTTCCAGTACACGATCAAGCGCAATACAGTCGCCGTCGTCTCCGACGGAACAGCCGTACTCGGCCTTGGCGACATCGGCCCGCAGGCCGCAATGCCGGTGATGGAGGGCAAGGCCTGCCTGTTCAAGGAGTTCGCCGGCGTCGATGCCTTCCCGATCTGCCTGGACAGCAAGGACCCCGACGAGATCGTCCGCGCGGTCAAGCTGATCGCCCCTTCCTTCGGCGGGATCAACCTCGAGGACATCTCGGCGCCACGCTGCTTTGAGATCGAGGAGCGACTGAAGGCAGACCTGGACATCCCTGTCTTTCACGACGACCAGCACGGCACGGCGGTCGTCGTGATGGCCGCGCTGCTGAATGCGGTCAAGCTGACCGGCCGCGACCTGGCCGAGCTGAAAGTGCTGGTGATCGGTCTCGGCGCCGCCGGAGTAGCGGTTACCAAGATCCTGCTTGCCGCCGGCGTCAGCGACATCATCGGCGCCGACTCGCGCGGCGTGCTCGGCACCGGGCGCTCCGATTATCTCGACGGCAGTATGTCCGCGATCAAGCGCTGGTATGCCGAGTCCACCAATAAGCACGGCGTGAGCGGCGGACCGGCCGACGCGATCGAGGGCGCCGACCTGCTGGTAGGCCTCTCGGGCGCACGGGCACTGCCGGTCGAGTCGTTGGCGAAGATGAACGACGACGCGATGGTGTTCGCGATGGCCAACCCCAACCCCGAGGTGATCCCCGAGGAGGCCGCCCCGTACGTACGGATCATGGCTACCGGCCGCTCTGATTACCCAAACCAGATCAACAACGTGCTCTGCTTCCCCGGCATATTCCGCGGCGCCTTGGACGTGCGCGCACAGGCCATCACCGAGGAGATGAAGATGGCCGCCGCGCAGGCGATCGCCGACATCGTGGAGGATTCCGAGCTGCGCGACGACTACATCATCCCGTCGGTGTTCAACCGCGACGTGGCCCCGGCGGTGGCCGCCGCCGTAGCGGATCAGGCACGCGCCGGCGGCAACGCTCTGGCCGGCCAGGAGGTTGGCTTTGCCGCGGGCGATACGCTGAGCGGAATGGCCGAGCAGCGAGCACACAACGGCGCCTGAAGGATCTCACCGATGCGGGTGAGCGTGACCGGAGCGACGGGCCTGATCGGCTCACGGCTGGTTTCCGCTCTACGGGCACGCGGCGACGAGGTGGTCGTGCTCAGTCGCGATCCAAAGCGGGCGCTTCACAGCCTGGAGGACGGCACCGATCCAACAGCCAGCGGCGCTTTGCCAAAGGCCGCCGCAACTGACCTTCTGACGGTCGCGTGGAATCCATCCACCGAGCCGGCGCCCGCCGCCGGACTGTCCGGCAGCGACGCGGTCGTGCATCTCGCCGGCGAGCCGATCGCACAGCGCTGGAGCAGCAATGCCAAGCAGGCGATCCGGGCCAGCCGCGTGGAGGGCACGCGCAACCTCGTGGCGGGCATCTCGGCGCTGGAGGCCGAACAACGGCCGCAAACACTCATAAGCGGCTCGGCAGTCGGCTACTACGGCCCGCACGGCGTCGAGCCGATCGACGAGGATGCCCCGCCCGGCCCCGGTTTCCTCGCCCAAACCTGTGTCGCCTGGGAGGCCGAGGCAGATGCAGCTGAGCGACTTGGCCTGCGGGTCGTGAAGGTGCGCACCGGCGTCTTGCTCGACAGGGCAGGTGGCGCGTTGGCGAAGATGCTGCCGCCATTCAAGCTGGGCGTCGGTGGTCCAGTCGCCGGCGGCCGCCAGTACGTGTCCTGGATCGTGCCCGAGGACCTCGTCGGCATCATGCTGGCGGCGCTTGACGACGAGCGCTGGCGCGGCGCAGTCAACGCCACTGCGCCTGCGCCCGTGCGCAACTCAGAGCTCTCCAAGGCGCTCGGTCGTGCGCTTCACCGCCCCGCCCTGCTGCCGGTGCCGCGCCTGGCACTGAAAGCGCTGTACGGCGAGATGTCCGAGGTCGTCACGACTGGGGCACGGGTAGTGCCGACCAAGGCGTTGATGAACGGCTACGAGTTTCGCTACGAGCAGTTGAGCTCAGCGCTGCAAGCGGTGCTCAGCCAGTAGAGCCGGATGCACGCCAGAAGACCGCTTCGCCGTGAGCAATGCGATCGATCGCGTAGCCCGAAAGAGTCGCTTCGCCGCCGGGGCTCATCGAATAGGTCCCGAGCACCGAGCGGCGATCGTGCAGCGAGAGCAGCCGCTCAATCACGCTTCGGCGGTCATCGCCACGCTTGCCTGCCTGGCGGATCGCGGTCAGCACCGCGCTCATCGACTCATATCCGTACAACGTGTAGGGATTGGGCGCTTCTTCGAACCGACGCCGGTACTGAGCAAAGACACGCTGCGCCGAGGCCGGATACATCTGCGCCGGCAGCAGCGGCGAGCCAACCGTGCTCACCGCTTCGGCGGATCCGAGGCTTGCGGTAAAGACCGGGTTGAGCATCGCGCTGGATGCCAGTAGCGACAGCTTCGGAGCCACGGTGTGCAGTTCACGGAACAGCTGGGCGGCCTGTGCGGTGGCGGTGGCGCTGACGAACACGGCTTGAGCGCCGCTTTCGGCGATCTTGGCGACCTCGCCGGTGAAATTGGAGCCCGGTGCGATCGTCACAGTGTCAGAACCGAGCACTTCGATCCCGGCGGCCCGCGCGTCGCCGGCGAAGATCGCAGCCAGCGGGGCATCAAACGGGTCCTGATCGGCGAGCACGTACACACGTTTGGTGCCCAGGACGCGCAGCGCGGAGACCTGCGCGGCCGCCTGAACCGAGTCGCTGGGGGCGATCCGCCCGAATGTGCGCTTCCCCGTCGGGTAGAACCGTTCGGGCTCGTCCTGCCCGGCGTCCAGCGATGACGTCAGGCCGATGTAAGGGCTGGCCGGGCTCACCTGCAAGATGCCAGCCCCGTTGATCAAAGGCAGCGAGATCGCCGTGGCTCCTGAGTTGAAGTCGCCGAGGTAGGCGATTGTCGTTGGGTCCTGCGCGACTGCCTTGGCGTTGGCGGAGGTCACGTCGGGGTCCCACTCCCCCGTCGTGGTGTTGGAGTCATTGAGCGACACGTAGCTGATCGTGAAGCCCCCGACGCGCCCACCGGCGTCAGAGAGCGCCAGCTTCTCACCACCAACGATCTGCTTGGAGATGGGCCCATCGGGCCCCTGCAATGGCATCCCTGAGTAGATCGTCAGTTGGCTTCCCAGAGTTTCCGCCGCCGGCGAGGTGCCCACGCCTCCGCAACCGGGCAGCACCACACACAGGGCGATGACCGCAAGCCACCCGCCCCCAGCGCAAAGCCTGCGCGCGCTCACCAAGCAGCTACTGATCGTGGCGGCCCGGCAGATAGCCGGCGACGATCTTCAGCGAGGCGCCGATGATGACGATCACCGTCGCCAGCATGAACGCGTCAAACCCCTTGGCGCCGAGCGCCCAGAGCACTACCCAGACGACCAAGCCCGCCGTGACTGTCAGTACCAGTCCCATTGGCCGAGCATCCTATAACAGCGCCTGGGCGAGACTCGCCACCACCTCACCGACCGCGCCGGCGGGGTCCTCGGACTCGGCGGCGGCACGCACAAGCCGCGAGCCGACGATCACCCCGTCTGCCCCTGCTTGCGCGGCTGCGGCAGCCTGCTCGGGGGTTGAGATGCCAAAACCGAGCGCAACCGGCACCTCGGTGCAGGCTCTGGCCTGGGCGACGATCTCGGCGAAGCGCTCGGACAGCGCGGCGCGCTCACCGGTCGTACCGACGACAGAGACCGTGTAGAGAAAGCCGCGCGCACGCGCGCCGATCGCAGCGAAGCGCTCGGCGGGAGTGGTCGGCGCCACCAGCGGCACAAGCGCAAGCCCGTTCTCATCGCAGGCAGCAAGCACCTCAGTTGACTCCTCGTAAGGCAGATCGGGCACGATCAACCCGGCCGCTCCGCTCTGCGCGAGTCGCTCGATGAACCGTGCCGCACCCGGCGCAAAGACCATGTTCGCGTAACACATCAAGATCACTGGAACGTCATCTGAGAGCTGGCGCGCCACTTCGAGCACGCCTGCCAGGTTGGCGCCGCCCGCCAAGGCGTTGGTCGCTGCCTCATGAATGGCTGGGCCGTCTGCCAATGGGTCGGAGTAAGGCACTCCCAGCTCGAGCAGGTCCGCTCCTGCAGCTATGCACGCCTTACCTATCCCAACAGAATCGGCGAGCGTCGGGAACCCCCCCATCAAGTAGGGCATCAGCGCTGCCCGCTTGCCGCTGCCGGCAAACGCCGCCGCGATCCGCTCGATCCCGTTCGCCTGCACAGTGTTCACTGCGCGAGCACCTCGGCCAGATCCTTGTCGCCACGCCCGGACAGGCAGACCAGGTCGAGCTCCCCCTGGCTCTGCGCGAGCGTCCAGGCCAGCGCGTGCGCACTCTCAAGCGCCGGAATGATCCCCTCCAGGCGGGAGACGAGCTTGAAGGCACCCAGCGCCTGGATATCGGTGATCGCCTCGTAGCTGGCGCGACCGCTGTCGCGCAGATACGCGTGCTGGGGCCCGGTGCCGGGATAGTCGAGGCCGGCGGAGATCGAATGGGCCTCGACTATCTGCCCCTCCTCGTCCTGCATCACGGCCGAGAGAGCCCCGTGCAGGACGCCGGCCTTGCCGCCAACAGTCAACGGCGCGCCGTGACGTGGGGTGTCGATGCCATCGCCCGCGGCCTCCACGCCTATCAGCTTCACGTCCGTGTCCTCCAAGAACGCGGTGAAGATGCCAAGCGCGTTGGAGCCGCCGCCGACACACGCGATCACTCGCTCGGGCAGGCGCCCCTCGCGCTCGAGCAGCTGCGCTCGAGCCTCGTCTCCGATCACGCGTTGCAGGTCGCGCACCAGCGCCGGATAGGGTGCCGGCCCAACAACGGAGCCGATGATGTAGTGGGTGTCGGCCACGTTTGTGACCCAGTCGCGGATGGCGGCTGAGGTCGCCTCCTTGAGCGTGCGCGCGCCGGCGTCGACGGGCTGCACGCTCGCCCCGAGCAGTTCCATCCGCTGCACATTGGGCGCCTGACGGCGAGTGTCTTCCGAGCCCATGTAGATGATGCACTCGAGATCGAGCAGCGCGCAGGCCGTGGCGGTTGCGACGCCATGCTGTCCGGCTCCAGTCTCGGCGATGATCCGCTGCTTGCCCATCCGCTTGGCTAGCAGCGCCTGGCCGAGCGCGTTGTTGAGCTTGTGCGAGCCGGTGTGGTTGAGGTCCTCGCGCTTGAGGTAGATCGTGCGCCCGGCGTGCTCGGATAGTCGCTGCGCACGGTACAGCGGCGTCGGCCTGCCGACATAGTCATGCAGCAGTCCGTCCAGATCGGAGCGGTAACTCGGATCCTCGCGCGCCTGCGTCCAAGCCAGCTCCAGCTCGGCCAGCGCCGGCATCAGCGTCTCCGGGACGTATTGGCCGCCGTAGTGGCCGAAGCGGTGCTCGAGGGCCCGGTTGGTGCTGCTTGTGCTCACGCGGGCGAGACTACCGGCGCGAGAGTTCGATCGACGCTCGCAAAGAAGTCACGCAGCTTGGCCGGGTCCTTGTGTCCGGGCGAGCTCTCCGTGCCGCTGGCGGTGTCCACCGCGTAGGGCTGCACGCGCTTGATCGCCTCGGCGACGTTGGCGGGCGTGAGCCCACCGCTCAGGATCAGTGGCGTCTTTGAGCGGCGGGCGGCAAGCAGACTCCAATCGAAGGTCTCGCCGGTGCCTCCGCGCAGGTCTTCCTTTCCGATCGTGGCCGAGCGCGCGTCAAGCAGATGGAAATCGGTGTGAAAGCGCTCGGCGTCGCGGACGTCTCCGACACCTGCGACCTGCAGCGCCTTGATCACGCGCGCGCCCGTGCGCCGCGCCGCCTCCGAGCAGAATGACGGTCCCTCGTCGCCGTGCAGTTGCAGCAGTGTCAAAGGCACCCGCTCGCAGACGTCGACTATCTCCTCCATCGAGGCGTTGACGAACACACCGCAGACCTCGACGCTGCGACGCAGCGCCGCCGCGATCGATTCGGCTTCCTGTAGCGAACAACGGCGCGGGCTGCGCTCGTAGAGAACCATCCCGATCGCCCAGGCGCCGAGCTCGACCGCCAGCTCGGCGTCCTTTAGCTGCGTGACGCCGCAGATCTTAACCTTCGGGAGCTCGGCCGACATGGCCCCAACGGTAGCGGTCCGAGTCTCAGCCTTCGGGCGTGGTGGCGCTCTTGACCGAGTTGGGCCGAGCGGCGAGCGTGACTTTGATCGTCTTGTGTTCGTAGCTGCCAGTGCCGGTGGCGCGCAGCACTTCAACCGAGATCGTTTCGCCCGGTTTCTTGGAGCCGATCAAGTTCGTCAGGTCTTCGGCGCTTCCAATCGTCTTGCCGTCAACCTTGACGATGATGTCGCCGCCGACCGCGACCTTGCCGCCGGCAGTCTGCGCTTCGAGGTTACCGCCGTGGATGCCGGCCTTGGCAGCGGGCGTCCCGGCTTCGACGGTCTCCACCAGCGCGCCGCTTTTGACGGGCAGGTTCAGTGCCGAGAGCGAACCGTCAACGCTGAGCGTGCTGACGCCGAGGTAGGCACCGCGGACGGTACCCCCTTTCTCGAGCTGTGAGAGCTCGTGCTCGGCCGTGTCGATCGGCACGGCGAAGCCGATGCCAACGCTGCCACCGCCGCTGCCGCCGGTCTCGATCTGAGAGTTGATCCCGATCACTTCGCCGGCACCGTTGAGCAAGGGTCCGCCGGAGTTGCCCGGGTTGATCGGGGCGTCGGTCTGGATCACGTTGCTGATCGTGAAGCCGTTAGGCGAGGTGATCTGGCGTTGTAGGGCCGAGACGACACCGGTCGTCAGCGTGCGTTCAAGGCCGAAAGGATTGCCGATCGCAAGCACGGGATCGCCGACCTCGGCCTTGCTGGAGTTACCGAGCGTGAGCGGGTGCAGCTTCACGCCTTCGGTTGGGATGCGCAGGACGGCAAGATCGTTGGAGGGATCCTTGCCAACCACCTTCGCTTCGACGGCCTTGCCGTGTTCGAAGCTGACTGTCACCTTCACGGCGTTCTCGACCACGTGGTAGTTGGTCAGGATCGTGCCGTCCTTGTTGATCACGAAGCCAGAGCCGGTAGCCGTCCCCTGCTGTGTCTGGCTTTCGCCGAAGCCGAACGGCGATTCGCTCTGGCGCACGATCGTAGAGGTGATGTAGGCGACACCGGGCGCTGTGCGTTCGTAGATCTGGTGCGGTGTGAGCCCCTTGCTCTGCTGGGAGGCGTTAGAGGGAGCGATCGGAGCCGCCGACTGCTGTACGACGGTGACCGTCTTCTGCGATGAGTCGAGGTTGCCAGTCGCCGCCACAACGGCGACGACGACGCCACCGCCGAGCAGTGCGCAAAGGATTGGGATCAGAACGTTTTGCTTCATCGCTGTCAGTGAGGATTGCGCGTAGCCATCAATCTGAACTAAAGAAAGGTATCTGACACCATAAAAGTTCAGCCGAGCAGACCGGCTAGAGCATCGCCGGGGTCGAGGGCGCGCATCAGCGTCTCCCCCACGAGCACCGCGGCAACCCCCTCGCGCTCGAGTCCTTCGACCTGCTCTTTTGTGGCTATGCCGGACTCCGAGACGACCAGCGCGCCGGCCGGCATCTGCTCGAGCAGCCGTGAGGTGCGGCTCACGTCGACGCTGAAATCGCGCAAGTCGCGGTTGTTCACGCCGATGATCGTGGCGCCGACGGCCGCGGCGCGGGCGAGCTCGCCGCTGTCGTGCACCTCGACCAGCACGTCGAGTTGCAACGCTTGTGCCAGCTCGTGAAGCGAGGCAAGCTCGTCGTCACCGAGTGCGGCGACGATCAGCAGGACCGCGTCGGCGCCGGCCACCCGCGCCTCGTGCAGCTGGTATGGATCGACAATGAAGTCCTTGCGTAGGATCGGCAGCGAGCAGGCAGCGCGAGCCGCCCGTAGGTCTTCGAGCGAGCCGCCGAAGTTGGCTTCCTCGGTAAGTACCGACATCGCGGCCGCGCCCGCGCGCTCGTAGGCGCGGGCCATCGTTTGCACGTCGGCTTTAGCTCGCAACTCGCCGGCCGAGGGTGAGCGGCGCTTGAACTCGGCGATCGCGGCGATCCCTGGTCGCGCCAGCGCTGCGCGTAGGCGCCCGGGCTTAGTCCGCGCGAGAGCAGCGTCCGCTTCGAGCGCTACGATCGGCAGCTCGCGCCTGCGAAGCTCGATCGTAGCGCGGGTTTGGGCAAGTATTCGCGCCAAGACGGTCCTCGGATCTACACCGGCGTCCCGGGTCAGGCCTGCACCCTGGCCTGGGGTGGCTCGCGAAGCGCTCACCCGGGCACCTGCTCGGGCGCGTGACGCCTGCTTGCCTGGATGTAGCGCTCGAGCGCCTCGGCAGCCGCACCCGAGGCGAGCGCCTCGCGCGCCGCCTCTACACCCGCAGCGATCGTCTCGACTGCGTCTGCCGCGTAAATCGCCGCGCCGGCGTTGATCGCCACCAGATCGGACCGCGCGCCCTGCTCGCCCGCAAAGACGGCACGCGCGATCTCGGCGTTATCGGCCGGTGAGCCGCCGCCCAGGGCGGGGTCATCCGGATTCGCCAGCGCGACCCCCACATCCTGCGGGGTGAGCGTGTAACTGGATATCTCCTCGCCGTCTACCTCGACCACGCGCGTAGCGGCGCAAATCGAAACCTCATCCAAGCCGTCCTCGCCGCTTACGATCAGCGCCCTGCCGACGCCCAGCCGAGCAAGCGCGCCCGCGATCGTCTCAAGGAACGAAGCGTCCGCGACGCCGATCAGCTGATGCGTGGCGCCGGCCGGATTGGTCAGCGGGCCGAGCAAATTGAAGATCGTGCGCACCGCCAGCTCGCGCCTTACGGGCACGACGAAACGCGTGGCCTGGTGATGAGCGGGAGCGAACATGAAGCCAAAACCGGCCTCTTCGATGCATGCGCCGACCGCGTCGGGTGCCAGATCGATGCGGGCCCCCAGCGCCTCCAACAGGTCGGCCGAGCCGGACGAGCTGGTGGCGGAGCGATTGCCGTGCTTGGCGACCGCACAGCCGGCGCCCGCCGCGACCAGCGCCGCGGTAGTCGAGACGTTGAAGGTTCGCCGCCCACCGCCGGTTCCTGCCGTGTCGAGCAGATCGTCGCGCTCGATCGGCACGTGTGCCGCCAGCTCGCGCATAGTGCGCGCCAGCCCCGCCAGCTCGTCGACCGTCTCGCCCTTCGTGCGCAGCGCGATCAGGAAGGCGCCGATCTGCGTCTCTGAGACCTCGCCGTGCATGATCTCGGCCAGCACCTCGGCCGCCTCGTCGCTGCTGAGGTCGCGACGCGAGGCGAGCGCGTCGATCGCCTTGGTGAGGACTGGGTTGGGCATCTAGAGGGCGACCGGTTGCAGGTCGGGCACGCGTAGTTGCAGGTTCTGCACCCCATCCATTGGCCAGTCAACACCAAGGAAGTTGGCGAGCAGATGCTTGCCCTCCGCGGTCAGGACCGACTCTGGATGGAACTGCACCCCCTCGGCCGGGAGCTCGCGGTGGCGCAATGCCATCAGCACGCCGCCGCCGTGCGCCGAGGCTTCCAGGCAGTCCGGGAGTTGCTCGTCGACGACCAGCGAGTGGTAGCGACCGACTGTCAGCGGCGTCGAGAGCGCCTGAAAGATGGTGCGCCCGTCGTGCTCGATCGTCGTCGCCTTGCCGTGGACCGGTGCGTGCAGCTTGACGTTACCGCCGAAGGCTTGAGCCATCGACTGGTGGCCGAGACAGACACCGAGTGTAGGGATCCTGGCTTCGGGCAGTCGTCGGGCGACCTCGACGGAGATGCCGGCCTCGTTGGGGGTGCAGGGACCGGGTGAGATCACACAGCGCTCGTAGCCAGCCTCGAGCAGCTCGTCCACGGTCGAGCGGTCGTTGCGCACGGTCTGCACGTCGGCGCCTAGCTCACCCAGGAACTGGACGAGGTTGTAGGTGAACGAGTCGTAGTTGTCGATTACAAGTACGCGCACCCTTACCCCCAGTCCTCCTGCCTGCACGCCAGCTCCACGGCCCCGATGACTGCCCTTGACTTGGCGACCGACTCCTCGTACTCGTACGCCGGCTTGGCGTCGGCAACGGTGCCGCCACCCGTCTGCACATGCGCCACGCCGTCCTTGACGACGACCGTGCGGATGTGGATGGCGGTGTCGAGGTCGCCGTTGTAGCTCAGGTAGCCGATCGCGCCGCCGTAGCCGCCACGCTTGATCGGCTCGAGCTCATCGATGATCTGCATCGCGCGTACCTTCGGGGCGCCCGAGAGCGTGCCCGCCGGCAGCACCGAACGCAGGGCGTCCATTGCGCCGACGTCCTCGCGCAGCGTGCCCGAGACCGAGGAGACAATGTGCATGACGTGACTGTAAGTCTCGACCTCCATCAGCTCGTCCACTTCGACGCTGCCGTACTCGCAGACGCGACCAAGGTCGTTGCGGCCGAGATCGACGAGCATCACGTGCTCGGCGCGCTCCTTCTCGTCCGCCAGTAGCTCGCCGGCGATGCGCCTGTCGTCCTCCGGGGTCGGACCGCGCGGCTTGGTGCCGGCGATCGGGCGGGTGGAGACGCGCCTGCCGCTTACGGTAAGCAATGGCTCCGGGCTCGCGCCCGCCACCTGGAAGTCACCGAAGTCAAGGAAGTACATGTAGGGAGAGGGATTGACATTGCGAAGTCCCCTGTAGATCGAGAATGCCTCAACCGGGACCGGCGATGACCAACGCTGTGAGGGGACGACCTGGAAGGCGTCGCCGGCGTGGATGTACTCGACGATGCGAGCGACCATCGCCTCGAAGTGCTCGCGCGGCATGTTCGACAGGAAGTTGACCGGCTCACGCTCGGGTGTGCTCACGCTCGCGGCATCGACGGCGACCGGGGCGCGTCTCGCCGAGGAGTCCTCCAGCCTGGGAACCGGGCCGGCCAAACAGGCCCTCACCTCGGCGATTCTCGCCTGCGCCCGCGCCTTGGCTCGTTCGAGATTGGGCTCGGCGTCGAGATCGGCGTTGGCGAGGATCGTGATCGTGTGCTTGAGGTGGTCGAAGGACACGAGCGTGTCGGTCAGCATCAGCGCCATATCGGGCAACCCGAGCACGTCCTCATTAGGCGAGCCCAGCGGCTCGACGGTGCGCACGAGGTCGTAGCCGAAATAACCGACGGCGCCGCCTGAAAACGGAGGTGCCTCACCATCTTCCTCGGGCGACGGCGCCTGCCCACTCTCGGCGACCGCTGCGGCAGCCAGCGCATACGGGTCGCCGGGATCGCCTAGCGACCAACGCAGCACCGAGCGCGGACGAAAACCGATGAACGAGTAGCGGCCCATCCGCTGGCCCTGCTCGGCCGACTCGAGCAGGAAGCACGGCTCGCCGGGCGCCAGCTCGCGCAGCTTCAAAAAGGCGGAGACCGGCGTCTCGCAATCGGCTATGAACGTCTCGCGCAGCGGGATCAGATGCTCGCCGCCCGAGCGTGGAGCGCGGGCGCTATCGACGACGGCCATCGAGCACCCGCTCGGCGTCGGCAAGGGAGCGGTCGCGGCCGCGCAGCAGCACGAGCAGGTGGTAGAGAAGATCGGCTGCCTCTTCGTCCACGCGCTGGTCGGACTCCTCACGGGCGGCGCGCGCAACCTCCTCGGCCTCCTCCATCACCTTCTCGCCGGTCTGCGCCGGATCGTCGAGCAGCGCGACCGTGTAGGAGCCCTGCGGGCGCTCGCGCTCACGCTCGCGCAACGTGCGCTCAAGTGCGGGCAGCAGCTCGTAGGGCGAGAGCGAGTCGAGCTCGCCGCGGTAAAAACAGGTGCGCTCTCCCGTGTGGCAGGCCGGGCCGGCCGGCTCGACCAGCGCCAGCAACGCGTCGCCATCGCAATCGACGCGCAGGGCGCGCACCGCCTGCGTGTTGCCACTGGTGGCGCCCTTGTGCCACAGCTCCTCGCGCGAGCGACTCCACAGGTGCAGCTCCCCCGTCTCACGTGTGCGCCGCAGCGCCAACTCATTCATGTAGGCGAGCGTTAGCACCTCGCCGCTAGCGGCATCCTGCACGATGCAGGGGACCAGGCCGCGCTCGTCATAGACCAGCAGCTGCTCGACGCTGCCATCGGTGGGTGTCGCCGCTGCGCTCACGAGCGGGATTGTAGGTTGCGATGCGTATGGCCTCGCTGCTGGAGCGCAAGCTGATCGTCGTCACCGGCAAGGGTGGCGCCGGAAAGTCGACGATCGCGGCCGCGCTTGGGCTGTTGGGAGCGCGCAGCGGACTGCGAACCATTGTGGTCGAGGTCGGTGAGCAGGATCAACTCAGGAGGTTCTACGAGGACCCTGCACCACAATCAAGCCCTCAAGACGGCACAACACTTCTGCGCGACCGAGCGCCGGGCATCGAGATGGAGTTGGAGCCGAACCTATGGAGCCTGTCGCTTGATCCCGATCTCGATCTGATCGAGTGGATGCGCGATCTCGGCGGGAGGTTGCCCGCGCGCTTGCTGGCGTCGAGCAGCAGCTTCCAGTACCTGGCCGCAGCTGCCCCGGGAGCGAAGGAGCTCGTCAGCCTCGTCAAGCTGCACGAGCTCTCAGCTGCCGGGAAAGGGCGCTATGACTTGGTTGTGTTCGACGCGCCCGCCACCGGGCACGCGTTGGCAATGCTCGCCTCACCGAGAACCTTGCTAGCGATCGTTCGCTCAAGCCCGCTGGCGCAGCGAGCCGCCGACGTGCAGGAGATGCTCGAAGATCGGCTGCATACCGGCTACGTGGCCGTCACTCGCGCCACCGAGATGGCGATGGGCGAGACGCTGGAGCTGGAGGAAGGAGTACGTCGCGTCCTAGAGCGAAATTTTGACGCGGTCCTCGTAAACGGAACCCTGTCCGGCCGTTTTACCCGCGCTGAGCTCGCCCGTATCGCATCCGCCACGGAAACCAACAGGTCGTCCAGGAGCGCAGAGGATCTCGAGCTCCTGCGCTCAGCTGGGACACTTGCCCGCGTCGTTTCTGATCGCCACCGCCAACAGCAAAGCCAGATATCCCGCCTGCGCCACCGCGACCCAGCCACAGGCACGTCGCGCGCCGTGTGGACCGTTCCATATATTTTCAAGCCTGAACTGGACCTTGAAGCAGTAGAGACCATAGCCAAGCGAATCGGCCGGCGAGCATAGTCGCAAACTGCCTCCAGCCAAGCCACTGCCAGTCGACCTCCAGCCCACACCGGCGGACTCATCACAGTTGACAAGACTAAGGTCGGCGCCGGGGAGCCGCGAATCCCATAACCAAGACTATGGCACCCGCGGCACCCGGCTCATTTCATATTTCAATTCCTAAGATGCCAGGCGTATAGGATCCCTCATTTTGTTTTAGTTCACAGGCTTCGGGCGATTCATAGTTAGCTTTGATAAGCCACGGGATACATATTATAAATCCCACATTCCCTCCAGCCGTAGCGGCGAGCGTCCCTTCACCTAAAATATCGCCGGCGCCTTCTCCCCCGAGGGTACAGACAGCCGTGCTTTCTTCGCTGTAAACCACTAACAAATCTGGAGCCGTTCCTTTTTCGATAGTA
The DNA here is from genome assembly GCA_035719985.1 of Solirubrobacteraceae bacterium. Lineage (GTDB taxonomy): Bacteria > Actinomycetota > Thermoleophilia > Solirubrobacterales > Solirubrobacteraceae > Palsa-744. The sequence continues at coordinate 16,022 of DASTPN010000145.1, forward strand.
GGACTAACTAATGTCTGTATACATTCGTCAGCGGCTTTAATCCCGAGCACGGTGCATTCGACGTAGAATCCCAAGTGAGGGGACGCCGATGCATAATCTAAGGCTATTTCTGTTTCGCCCGCTGTTTCGAGCTGTGTTTTCCAAGGCATGCCGACTGGCCACATCTTGCCGGTGCCTTCGCATCCTTTTACGCTAGCGCATTCCAAAGCTAAGCCAGATAAGGGTATATTTGATATTTTTTCTTTCGCCGTGTTTAATAGTTCTGTAAGTTCACCTTTGCCTCCCGTGGTGATAGCACCGTCAAACGTCCCGGTGCATTCAACTTCAGACGCACCGAGAATGGATGCTTTTAAGTCCGTCAATTTTAGTTTGCCGGCCAGTTCTATACTTAACGGCGACGTGACCTTGATTTCGTTGATTAACCACAGCGAAGTCTCAGTCGCTGCCGCAGACGGCACGATAAACAAACACAGTCCGACGACTACTAGTATTGTCGAGCTTACTTTTTTCATTTTCCGCCTTTCAAATCTCGCTACACCGCCGAGCCCGGCTTTCGACTGCCGGCCTCACCGGCGATTTAACCGTCCTGCTTTGCAGGCTGAAGCGGCCCTTACATTTACTGCAGGGGCCTTACGTTCCTAGTGTCAAAGTTGGCCGAAGATTCATTCAGAGAATCATCCGAATCTTCGGAACCATGTTAACTTTTTCAGATTGCAGCCGACCCGTCAAGCTCACGACCATAACCGCATCGGCCCTCACGGCAAAGAAGCAGACCGCGCTCAGCGATCGGCTGGGTACTTACTCAATCCCAAGCCGGTCCAACAGTCCCTCGTCCCCGCGCCAATCTCGACGCACTCGGACCGACAAGTCGAGGTGGACCTGCGTACCCAGCTCGCGTTCGATCTCCTTGCGCGCGGCCGAGCCGATCGCCTTGATCATCCGCCCGCCGGCACCGACGACGATGCCCTTCTGGGACTCGCT
>DASTPN010000146.1:0-23733 GCA_035719985.1 Solirubrobacteraceae bacterium
GCTGGCGGCCAACGAGGATGCCACCGCGATGACGCCGGAGAAACTGGCGGCGATGGAGGCCGCAGCGGCCGAGCACGAAGCCGAGGCCGACGCGGTGCTCGAGTCGATGCTTGAGCCGGCGGTCGCGCCGAGCGGCGGGTCCGTGGCGCTCGACGAACAGACCTCGCCGGTGGCCGGCCGGCGCTTCAGCCGCAGCTGAGCGCCGGCCAAGCCGGCATTTACGAGATCGCGCTGAAGCGCTCCGCGACCTTGCCCCAGTCGACCGTGTTCCACCAAGCGTCGAGATAGTCCGGCCGCTTGTTCTGGTACTTCAGGTAGTAGGCATGCTCCCAAACGTCAACGCCGAGCAGCGGCGTCTTGCCCGCTGAGATCGGGTTGTCCTGGTTGGGCGTGCCCTGCACAGCCAGCCCGGAGCCGTCGTGCACGAGCCAGGACCAGCCCGAGCCGAACTGGTTGACGCCGGCTTCCTTGAGCTTGGCCTGGAAGTCGGCGAACGAGCCGAAGGTGGAGGAAATCGCGTCGGCCAGAGCGCCGCTTGGCTCGCCGCCGCCGTTCGGCGACATCGACTCCCAGAACAGCGAGTGGTTGTAGTGGCCGCCGCCGTTGTTGCGCACGGCGCCACGCTTGTCGTCGGGCACCTGCGAGAGGTCCTTCAGGACGTCCTCGATAGCGGCGTTCTCGAGCGGCGTGCCCGCTAGCGCGGCGTTGACCTTGTCGACGTAGGCCTGATGGTGCTTGTCGTGATGGATTTCCATCGTCAGCTTGTCGATGTGCGGCTCGAGCGCGTCATACGCGTAGGGCAGCGGCGGTACGGTGTAGGCCATCGGGGCTCCTTGTCGTGGTGTACGGGGTGGAGGTTGGCCCTAATTCATAGCGCGTAGGATGCAGCGGCCGCCATGACCCGACTGACCGAGTACTTGCTGCCGACCGAGAAGCAGGCCCCCGCCGACGCGGAGGCGCTCTCGCACAAGCTGATGGTGCGGGCCGGCCTGGTGCGCCAGATGGGCGCCGGCATTTGGACCTGGCTTCCCGCGGGATGGCGGATACACCAGAAGGTCGTGGCGATCATCCGTGAGGAGATTGACGCGATCGGCGGCCGCGAGATGCTGATGCCCGTCCTGCAGCCTGCTGAGATATGGCGCAAGACCGGCCGCCTGGAGATCGAGGAGCTGTTCAAGCTGGCCGACCGCAAGGGCTCAGAGCTGGTGCTGGCGATGACCCACGAGGAGGCCGTCACCTTCCACGCCGCGCAGACGATCGACTCATACCGAGACCTGCCGCTGATCCTCTACCACTTCCAGGTCAAGGAGCGCGACGAGCCCAGGCCCCGCGCCGGAGTCTTGCGCACACGAGAGTTCGTGATGAAGGACTCCTACAGCTTCGACCGTGACCAGACGGGCTTGGAGGAGCGCTACGCACTGCACGTCGGCGCCTACGATCGGATCATGGCCCGCACGGGCCTGCGCTTCTATCGCGTCGAGTCTGACGTGGGCATGATGGGCGGCATCGGCGCGCACGAGTACATGGCGCCGTGCGCGGCAGGAGAGGACGAAGTTGTGCTGGGCGAGGGCTACGCCGCCAACGTCGAGGTGGCGCGCGAGAGCCCGGAGGTCAGCCAGAGGGCCGACGGCAGCTACGAGCGCGGCGGCGAAGCGCTCACGGTCGAGCCGGCGATCGAGATCGGCAACATCTTCAAGCTCGGCACCCGCTATTCGGAGAAGCTCGGCGCTACATATTTGAACGAGAACGGCACGGCTCTGCCGATTTGGATGGGCTCCTACGGCATCGGTCCGGCGCGGATCGTCGCGGCGGCGGTGGAGCAGTTCGCCGACGAACACGGGATCTCCTGGCCAAGGGCGCTGGCGCCGTTTGCCGTGCATCTGGTGACGCTGGGCAAGCTGGGCACGCCCGAGCGCGAGGCGGCGGACGATCTCTACGACACGCTGCTGACCGCGGGTGTGGATGTGATCTACGACGACCGTGAAGCGGGTCCCGGGGAGAAGTTCGCCGATGCCGAGCTGCTCGGCTGCCCCGTACGCTTGACCGTGGGGCGGCGCAGCCTGGAGTCGGGTGAGATCGAGGTGCAGCTGCGCCGCGGTCGCCAAGATGGCCCCGCGTTGCCGCTGGGAGGCGAGCCGGCGGTGCTATTGCGCGCGCTCGACGAGCTGTGTCAAAGCCTTCCCTGACTCCAAGCCGCCTGCTCGGCCTGGACCGCTCGGGCCCACCGCCCCCGCAGACCCAGGCCGGCCAACCGCTGCGCCCGTGGACGATCCCGAACGCGATCGGCTTCGCCAGGCTCGCGCTGATACCAGTGTTCCTGGTGGTGGCGCTCTCAAGCGAAGATGGGGTCGATGCGCTGTCGGCGACGCTGTTCGCCGTGATCGGTTGGGGTGACTACGCCGACGGGATCGCCGCGCGCCTGACGCGCCAGTACAGCCGCCTTGGGGCACTGATGGACCCGGTGACCGACCGGCTGCTGGTGATCAGCGGGGTGGTCGTGTGCTGGCGCTTTGATCTGTTGCCGCGCTGGGCGCTTGCGATTTTGATCGTGCGTGAGCTGCTGATGGTGCTGCTCGGTCGTTACGGCCTGGGGCGTGGTGTGGAACTGCGGATCAACTGGCCCGGTCGCATCTCGGTGGCGCCGCTGATGGGCGCTCTGTTCTTTGCGATGTGCGGTCTTGGCAGGTTGGCCGAAGTTCTGCTCTATGTTGGTCTAGTCCTGGCACTGCTCGCTAGTGCGCTGTATGTGCGCTCGGGGCGCGAGCAACTGCGCCACCCTGGCGGCGAGCCCGCCGGATAGCCAACAGCCTCTCGCCCGCAAGCCACCAGCCGGCCACGCCCAGGCCTGACCTTCGCTGGGCTGCTCGGAAACAACTGTCGCCCTATGGCAGAGGCGCAGTTGACACGCGTATGCCCGTTTGCCAACTTATCCAAACGGTCCTTAGCTTCAGCACGTGGTGGACTGTGGGCGGTCATCGGCGCTGGAATACGTAGTGGCCGTCCTCGGTGGGCTCCGGATGTCGCTGCGGGGCCGCGCAATCGGGTTATTCCTGGGTGCGATATATCGACTTCAAATTAGGATGGTGATTTGAAATGGCGAAGAAGCTTTGGCTGCTATTGATTCTGCTCATCGCTTCGTCTGGGTTTGCTGCGCTGTCTACGGCGTCTGCATCGGCTCTCGAATTCTTTGAAACGCATACCTTAGCGAACGGTAAAATAATTACAGAATCGTTAGCGGCGACTCTGACCGAGTCGCTGTTATTCGAAGACAAAGCAATGGGTGTGAGCATCTTATGCGAAATGGTCCTCGACGGCACCGTAGGCGCTAAATCAGAAGGGGCATTTACTGCAGTTTTAAACTTATCGGGAGAAGAAATCGAAGAATTACATGAATCAGGAGCTACTAAAGGTCTGGCGTGTACTTCTCTAAAAGGGTGCGAAGCTAGTAGCGCCCAATGGTGGCCCATAGACGAATTAGACCTCTTAATCGCCTGGGAACTGATATGGGGAGCTTCTATGGATGAAGCTGTTGCATTAGTGCTGCAGGAATTCAGCAAATCTCCGGAGTGGTTCGTCAAGTGCAAAGTCCTGGGCATCACCGTGACAGACCTGTGCACATATTCCGCATCGGCCTGGGAGCATTGGTCAAACGTGACCGAAGGCGCCGATCCCGTCGGCCCGGTCGAACCGTTAGGCTCGTGCACTTTGGGTGGCTCAGAAGCTGGCGTGGTAGAAGCAGAGACAGGGAGCATCCTGTTACTCACCGGAGGAGAAACATTCTCCATCGAAACCTGAAAACAGTCGCTCTGCCGATCGGGTAGGGCGCTCTGCGGGGCGGAGCCGCACCTCGTTTGTGCGGCTCCGCCCGTCGGTGCGCTACTAACAGATCTCCTGCCGGCACGGCACGTCGTTAGTGTGGGGTAAAATCGATTATCTTGTCGCTTGGGTGCTCGACAGAACACGTGCAGCCGTCCGCGCCCGCCATATGGCCAGCAGTCGTTCTCCGGCCAACCACGCTCCGATCGTGCCCGCCGCGATCAAGAGCGCCATCAGGCTTACGTTGTAGCGCGGCTGGTCGTTAAAGACGGTCGCGAGGATCGCGATCGAGAGCAGCACGGCTGCACTGGTCACCAGCGCGAAGTGGCGGGTCAGCGCGGCGCCGGCCAGAAGTCCCAGCCAACCGAGCCACAGGTAGATCAGATGCTGTGTCTGCGAGGTGGAGGGGTGATAGGTGCCGTTGCCGCCACTCCACACGTTCGTCCACATCTTCCAGAACTTGCCCCATAGCATCGAGGTGAACGCGGCCGGTTTGCCGAGCGCGTACTTGTTCAGGTTTTCAAGGTTTTCGGCGTTGACAGCGGCCTCCTCGGACATGCCCGGGTGGCGCGCTTCGATCAGGTGAAACAAGGGCAGGGAGCTGTGTTGCCAGTAGCGCCCGCAATCGTTTGGGAAGTGCCGGCAGACGTCGGGCGCGAGTTGCTCCTCCGTTGGCACGAGCAATCCCTTGCCGGGCAGGTAGGTACCGATGAACAGCGCATCGGGTCCGGCGGTCGTGATCGGCACGAAGCGTCCCTCGGTGGAAGAGGCATAAGCCAGCCACGGGGCCAGGACGAGCGCCAGTGCCGCCAGGTAGACGCCGCCTCGCAACAGCCCCTTGCGCCAGCCGGGTCTTCCAGCGAGCGCCAAGGCAAGAGCCAGCACGCCCATTCCCACGGCCAGGTCCCCGCGCGTCAAGCAGGCCGCGCCGCCGATAGCGCCCGCCATAGCAATCGCCAGCCATTCGTGGCGGCGGCCGAATCTGGCGCGAGCGATCGCCGCCGCGCCGACCGCGGCGAGCAGCACGAACGCCCCTGAGGGCTCGCTCAGGAACGTGCGCGTGGCATCAATCAGCGGCTCGTAGGAGGCGACAGCCGCGGTTGCGATCACGGCCGCCCACGGCCCGGCCAAAAGCCACGTCAGCGCTGCCACGAGCATCAGCGCGAGAACGCCGAGCACCAGTTGCATGTATTGAGCGGGCCCTTTGGCGCCGGTGCTCAGACGCAACGAGTGATGGCCTGAGAGTCGGGTGGCCACGGCAAAGGCAAACGAGGTTCCCGGCGGCCACTTGAAGGTCGCGTAGCGTTCGCCGCCGAGCATTCGGTTGGCGTTGGCGACGTACCCGTTCTCGTCGGCGGAGACGTGCGTGTTGCTACCGATCGTGTGCGCGCGGCCGAGGGCCCCGCCGGCGATCGCAAACAAGATCAACGCGAGGGCGAGGGTGTGTTGGCGGGTCAATGAGAGTCTCAAGCTCAACTTCACGTTCTGGGCTATACTTGAACCACGGAGGGACGGTTTCCTCCGGCCCGCCCACTGAATCCTTGCGCAAGAGGAGATCGCCTGCGATGGACACGTTTCCCGACCTCGGCTCGATGAGCGACGGCGAGCTCAAGCAGGTCATCCAAGAGCTAACCGAGGAGGAGATGGATATCTCCTACAAGCGGCGCATCTTGCACGGCAAGATCGACATCCTACGAGCCGAGCTGGTCAGTCGCCTGCGCGACAAGCATCGCGATGGCGAAGCGGCGATCTCCGGCGAGGACGTCCAAAAGCTGACGGACATTCTCGCCAACCGCGCCAGCGGAGCATCGCCGCAGGAGAGCTGAAGGCGGCCTGGTTCGTGGCCTTGCACTGCCCCGAGTGTGGCTTCCTCGCTGAGGAGGGCGCCAACTACTGTCAGCGCTGCGGCGGTCTGCTACCGCGTAGTGAGGGCGAGAGTGGCGAGCCCGTAACCGCGACGTATCGGATCGGTGACACCGGCGAGCTGGTGGCGGTCGAGCCGGGGGAGATGACCGCACACGGCCCCGCGCTCGTGATCCGCGCTGGCGGCGGTCGCGCGGGTGAGAGCTTTGCGGTTGAGGGCGAGCAGATGACGATCGGCAGGCGACCGGACTGCGGTGTGTTCCTCGATGACGTGACCGTCTCTCGCGACCACGCCCTGCTCGTCAAGCGCGGCGATAGTTGGTACCTGGACGACTGTGGATCGCTCAACGGGACATATGTGAACCGCGCACGGATTGAGTCCCAACGCCTGGAGGAGGGCGATGAGGTGCAAGTCGGCAAGTACAAGCTCACCTACCACGCGCGCTGATGGCAACCGCGTCAAAGTCCCCGCCGCGGACAGCCGGGTCCAACGGCCAGCCGGAGGATCTCCAGGCGGTCGAGGCCGGTGAGGGCGCGCGCCAGAAGGCGCTTACGATCGGAGCGGTCTGTAAGGCGCTCGTCCAGGAGTTTCCTGACATCTCGATCTCAAAGATCCGCTATCTGGAGGATCAGAAGCTGCTCAACCCGCGCCGCACGCCCGGGGGCTATCGCCTGTATTCGCCGGGCGACGTGGCGAGGTTGCGGACGATCTTGCGGATGCAGCGCGACGAGTTCCTGCCGCTGCGCGTGATTCGCCAGGAGCTGGCCGCCGGGCGCACCGACGTAGCCGATGTCCCTAGACCCGGGCAGGAAGCGAGCAAGCGCACGTGGCGTACAAGCATGAGTGTGCGCGAGAGCGACGGCGCGCTGTATTCGCTCGAGGATGTCTTGGAGGAGACCGGCGCCGAGGCCAAGCTCGTGCGCGAGCTCGAGGAGTACGGCGTGGTCAAGGGGGAGATGCGTGGCGGCGTGCGCTATTTCGATGAGACCGAGCGCGAGATCGTCGGCGCCGTCTCAGAGCTGGCGCGCTACGGCGTGGGCGGGCGCAATCTGCGCGTGTTTCGCTCCTCGGCCGACCGCGAGGCCAGCCTGCTGCAGCAGATCTTGGCTCCAGCGCTGCGCTCGCGCAATCCGGACCGTCGCAAGGATGCTGTAGACGCGCTGGAGAACCTGGCGGCCGTGACTACTCATTTGAAGCACCTGCTGCTGGTCCGTGACCTGCGCAAGATCGTCCGCTAGCGCAGCGGATGCCCGCCGCCGCCGCCAGTCGCACGATCGCGGCCTCGCCTGAGGCGGTATGGGACGTGGTCGGCGATCCGCACCATCTGCCACGCTGGTGGCCGCGCGTGACGCGGGTGGAGGGTGTGCAGGCGGAGGCGTTCACGGAGGTGTTGACGGGCCGCAAGGGCAAAGTCGTGCGCGCCGACTTCACAGTGGTTGAGTCGCGACCTCAGCAGCTCGTGGTTTGGTCACAGGAGGTGGAGGGGACGCCCTTTGAAGGAGTGTTGCGCAGTGCGGTGACGCAGATCGAGCTAAAACCGATCGCAGACGGTGCGCACTGGGGCACCGAAGTGAAGATCGAGCTGCGCCAGGAGATGCCGGCGCCGCTCGGTGGTGGGGCCGGCTTTTCGCGTGCTGTGCTTGGGATCAGTCGCTTCGGCAGTCCACTGGTCAAGCGGGCTGCTGCCACCACCGTCAAGCAGGCCTTGGATGGTCTGGCACGAGCGCTCGGCGATGGCGACTGATCTCGCCACGACATCGCTGCCCGGTGTGGCCGAGCCCCCGCGCTCCGTGCCATCGCGGATGCGCTGGTGGGGGTGGGGAGACCCCGGGCACGATCCTGCGCTTCCGTCTCACGCGCTTGCCTACCTGACCAAGGCCGTCGGCGCTCTGCCTGCGCCGCGTGCACCTGTGGCACTCGATTCGCTCAGCCTGCCGCCATCGCGACTGGACGCGAGCACGGCGGCGCGCCTGCGCGAGATCGCCGGGCACGATTGCGTCAGCGACGAGCGCTTCGAGCGGGTTCTGCACGCGGCCGGCAAGGGCTATCCCGACCTCGTGCGGCTGCGCGCCGGTAGCCCATTGGGAGCACCCGATGCCGTGCTCTATCCCAAGTCGCGCAGCCAGCTGCGAGAGCTGCTGAGCCAATGTGCACGTGACTCGGTGGCCGTCGTCCCTTTCGGTGGCGGCACCAGTGTCGTCGGCGGCGTCGAGCCGTTGATCGGCGAGCATGATGCGGTCATCGCGCTTGACATGAGCGGCCTTGCCGGCGGCGTCGAGCTGGACGAAGCATCGCTAACTGTGACGGCGCCCGCCGGGATGCGTGTACGCGAACTCGAGGACGAGTTGGCCTCGCGCAGCTACACGCTCGGGCACTTCCCCCAGTCATACGAGTACGTCTCAATCGGCGGCTGCGCCGCCACGCGCTCTGCCGGACAGGCCTCGACCGGCTACGGGCGCTTCGAGCAGCTCGTGCGCGCTCTAAAGCTCACGGCTCCCGCCGGTGAGATCGACCTACGCGCAGTGCCGGCCAGCGCTGCCGGGCCCAGTGTGAGGGAAATGATCGTCGGCTCGGAGGGGACGCTGGGAACGATCGACGAGCTCTCCCTGCGAGTACGGCGCGCTCCGGTCGAGCGCAACTATGAGGGAGTCTTCTTCGCCGACTTCCACGCTGGCGCGCAAGCGTTGCGAGAGCTGGCCCAACGTCACCTGGCGCCAGACGTCGCTCGCCTTTCCGATCCTGAGGAGACCGCGGTCTCGCTGGCGCTAGCCGGGCGCGGCGGTGGGAAGGGCATCGCCGGGCGTGCCTATCTACGGGCACGCGGATACGGCGGCGGTTGCCTGGCGATCCTCGGCTTTGAGGGTGACGTCGAGGAGGTTGCGTTGCGTCGCTCACGGGCGCTGAAGCTGGTGCGAGCCCACGGCGGTCTGCCGGTTGGTGGCTCGCCGGGCCGTGCTTGGCTGCGCTCGCGCTTCGCGGCTCCATATCTGCGCGATGACCTGCTCACCCACGGTGTGATGGTCGAGACGCTCGAGACCGCCACGCAGTGGTCGAACCTGCTCGAGCTTCACCGTGTCGTGGGCGAGGCCATCGGGCAAGCCCTGCTTGCCTGCGGCACCCCAGGCATCGTCATGTGCCACATCTCGCACTTGTACGAGACCGGAGCCTCGCTGTACTTCACGTTCATTGCGCGCCAACTGCGCGAAGAGGAGATCGCCCAATGGCAGGCCGTGAAGACCGCCGCGAGCGCGGCGATCATGGCGGGCGGGGGCACGATCACCCACCATCACGCGGTCGGCCGCGACCATGCCCCTTGGCTCGAGCAGGAGATCGGCCGCGACGGCGTCCGCGCGCTTTGCGCCCTGAAGAGAGAGCTCGATCCGACCGGGATCATGAACCCGGGCAAGCTCTTCACCGCCTGATTAGTGCAGAGAGAACGAGCCGCTGAGCACGATCGTGCCGGGGGTGTGCGCGTGCGTGCTGGTCTCGTGCGTGACGATCAGCTTGGCGTAATCGCTCGCGTTAGATGGCAGCGGGCCGCCGCCTTCCAAACGCCCGTTGGAGCCGACGCTGGGAGCGCGCCCGAGCGGCGCTGAGCTGGATGGCGAGTTGTACAGCCACACCGCGTAGAAGAAGCCGTGTGAGGGCGGCAACCCGTGGGCGGCGACGTAGAAGGCGTGGCGGCCGCCGTCGGAGAGAACGTACGCTTCGCCGCCCGCCTGGCTTTCCGGTTCTACAGCGGAGAGCGTCAGCTTCTTGTCGATGCGCGGCTTGGCCGCGCTCGTGGAGGTGCTCGAGCCGGTGGTGGTGCTCGAAGCCGGCGTCGTCGTACTTGTACTAGTGCTCGCGCCCGAGCCTTTACCGCCGCTGGTCAGCAGGATCACCGCCACGACGATGACGATCGCGATCCCACCCAACAGCAACGCTCCCCTGAGTCGTGGGTTGGGAGCGCTCACTGGCGGCCTTCGAGCGCCGGTAGGCGTGGGTGCCACTCGAGCGGTGCTCCGCTCACCGGCCGCGCTTGCGCCGAGCTTGTCGGCGACAGGTTCTCCCGCTCGCGCCAGCGCGTCGAGCGCGGCGTGGGCGCGATCGCGTACCGTCGCCTCGGGGATCGCGAGCATCGAGGCAACCTCGGCGTAGCTCTTGCCACGATCGAGCACGAGCGAGAGCACGGCGCGCTGGTCGGGTGGCAGTCGGTCGAGCTCGGTCATCTGTGTTTACGCTGTCGGCCGCGCGCCTCGCTCCGGCACTGCGCCGTCAGTCCGTAGGCTATCGTGGCCGCCCGATGCCCATCGCACCTGTCGCTCAGATCAACGAGTTCCTGCACGGCTTCGACCGCCATTATGGGCTGCAGTTGCTCGAGTGCTCAGAGAACGAGGTGCGTGCGCAAGTGCTCGTCGGCGAGCACCACAAGCAGCCAGCCGGCCTGGTCCACGGCGGTCTCTACGCATCGATCGCCGAGTCGATCGCCTCGATCGCGACCGGATTGACGGTCCTCGAGGAAGGCAATGTCGCGATGGGGATGTCAAACAACACCAACTTCCTGCGGCCGGTCACGCAGGGCACGGTGCACGCGCATGCCGTCCGCTTGCACCGCGGTCGCACGACCTGGCTGTGGGATGTGACGTTTACCGATGATGAGGATCGCGTCTGTGCGCTGACACGGATGACGATCGCGGTGCGTCCACTACAGCGTTAGCTGCGCGGCTGCGGAATTGGCGTGCCGGCGGGAAGCTGGCTCGGCAGCGGCAGACGACCGAAGTCGCTGTCAGGAGCGGCGCCCGGGAGCGCTTGTAGCGGCAGGCCCACCTTGTTGAGTGGAGCCATCAATCGCGCTGCCTGAAGCGCCAGGCCGGGCTGACCGGCGTGAACGCTCACGACCACGCTGCCGGTGCGCAGCGCCAGCGTGCGGCCGCCCTGGGTGGAGAGCGCTTCGGCAGTGCGCACCATTCGCACTCGGCCGACGTCCGAGGCGCCCGGTATGAAGCTGTTATCGGGCGAGGTGACCAGAGAAAGCGGTGTCACGCAGGTGAATTGCCCGCCGACCAGACAGTCGCCGTAGCGCAGGGTCACCGCGCCGCCGGGATCGATCAGCACGCCGGTGATGCGCATGCCGTCGAACTTCTGGCCAAGCCAGTAGACGGGGAAGCGGCTGTCGACGATCACGCTCTCGAGCGACCCGGGGCCAATCGGCTGGTCTTGCAGTGTGTTGCCGCAAGACGTCAGCGCGAATGCGCATACGGCGAGGATGGTCAATATCGCGGAGCGTCGCATTCGCGGGAGCTGAGGCTTAGGCCTTATAGGCGTTGGTAATCGGCATACGCCGGTCGCGCCCGAAGGCGCGCTCGGTGATCTTGATCCCTGGCGGCGCTTGGCGGCGCTTGTACTCGGCCAGGTCAACCAGCCGTGTCGCGCGCTGGACATCGGTGGCGGGGAGACCTTCGGCGATCAACTGCTCGCGGCTGCGGTCGAGCTCGACATAGCCGTGCAGGATCCGGTCGAGCACGTCGTAGGGTGGAAGCGAGTCCTGGTCGGTCTGGTCGACACGCAGCTCGGCTGAGGGCGCGCGCTCGATAATCGAAGGTGGGATGGGGGCCACTGACTCGGCGTGTGCGCCAGCTGCTTGCGGTCCGTTGCGCCAGCGCGCAAGTCGGTAGACGAGCGTCTTGGGCACATCCTTGATCACTGCGAAGCCGCCGGCGAGATCGCCGTAGAGCGTGGTGTAACCGACTGACATCTCCGACTTGTTGCCGGTCGCGAGCACGAGCCAACCAAACTTGTTGGAGAGCGCCATCAGCAGGTTGCCGCGGATACGCGCCTGTAGGTTCTCCTCGGTCAAGTCCTCGCTGGTGCCCTCGAAGTCGGCCGCGAGCGTGTCCTTGTAAGCGCTCATCGCCCGCTCTATGCGCAGCTCGTGAATGTTCACGCCGAGCGCCGCTGCCAGCGTGCGGGCATCATCCTGAGTGGCTTGCGAGGAATGGGGGGAGGGCATGACGGCGACGTTTACGCGCTTCGCTCCCAGTGCATCCACAGCTAGGCACGCCACCAGAGCGGAGTCGATCCCACCGGAAAGACCTAGGACCACCGCGCCGAAGCCGTTCTTCTCGACATAGTCGCGTAGTCCGAGTACCAATGCCGAGTAGACCTCCTGCTCGACGGCGGCGATCACCGGCCGCGGCGAGTGTCTCGAGGTCCCGGTGGGGCTGGCAGGAATCTCGCATACGAGCAGGTCCTGCTCGAACTGGCTGGCGCGCGCGATCGTGGCGCCGGTCGGGTCGAGCACGAACGAGTGACCGTCGAAGATCAGTTCGTCCTGTCCTCCAACCATCGCACAGAAGGCGACGTGAGCTCCGGTTTCGCGGGCGCGCTCGGCGAATAGCGACTCGCGTTCGGATCCCTTACCGGCGTGGTAGGGGGAGGCAGAGACGTTGACGATCAGCTTGGCGCCCGCGTCGGCCTCGGCGCTCGCCGGCGCTCCCGGCACCCACAGATCCTCACACACGGTTACGCCGACAGACATGCCCGCTATCGGCACCGTCAGGCCATGCGGGTCACCTGCCTTGAAGTAGCGCTGCTCGTCAAAGACGCCGTAGTTAGGGAGGTGCAGCTTGCGATAGACGGCCTGCACGGAGCCCTCGGCGAGCACCGCGGCCGCGTTGTAGAGCACGGTCGAGACTGGTCCCGGCATGCGCGACCCCCCGGTCCGCAGCGCGCCCTTGATCCGCTCGGGGAAGCCGACGATCGCGACGATCTCCTGCGTGCTCGCCGCCAGCTCCTGTAGACGCGCGCCCGCGTCGGTCAGGAAGTGCTCGCGCAACAGTAGATCCTCAGGCGGGTAGCCGGTCAGCGCCAGCTCCGGAAACAACACCAGTTGCGCTCCCGCGTCCTTGGCCGCCGCGATACCCGCACTAATCAGCTCGGTATTGCCGGCGAGGTCGCCGACGGTGGCGTTCATCTGGCACAGCGCGATGCGCAGCTCCGCCCTTGCTCCGGTCAACCTGTGTGCACCTCAGCGAGCCGCCGCGCGGGCACTAGCGTGCACCTGCCCGCCGGCCCGTCTGGCGCGACCGCTTCTCTTCGGGCGATCGACGCCGGCGGCCTTAGCAAGCGCGGCGATCGCGCGGCGAAGCTCCTCGGCGATCGTCTCGAGCTCGGGCAGGGCGTCGTAGTCGCCGAGCAGGCCGAAACCGAGATGGCCGTCGTAGCTCATCACCGCGATCCCGAGTGCTTGGCGGTGGGCGAGCGGAACGACTGGGTACAGGTGCTGCAGACGGTGGCCGAGCAGGTACAGCGGGAACTGTGGGCCCGGGACATTGGTGACGACCAGATTGAAGAAGCGCTGGCGGGCCTGCAGGCGTGCCGCCTGGCTGAGGATCGTCGGCGGCGCGAAGCCCGCCAGATTGGTCAGTGCCTCCGCCCCGACGGCCTGCCCGGATTGCTTGATCTCATCCATCTCCGCGCGGATCTGGGCCAGACACTGCGCCGGGTCGGTAACGCCGACCGGTAGCGGCGCCCACATTGCCGTGACGCGGTTGCCAAGCGCGCCGCGCTCGGCATCGGCGCGCACCGACACTGGCACCATCGCCTTCAGCAACAGCCCCTCGGTGTCAAAACCCTGCACGCGCATGTGTCTGCCCAGCGCGAGGCTGACAGCGGCCAGCACAACATCGTTGAGGGTGCCCCCGAGCGAGTCCTTGATCGCCTTGAACTGAGCCAGTTCGGCGTCGACCCAGGTGTAGCGGCGGTGCGGTGTGATGTCGACGTTGAAGGGGCTGGGAGGCGCCGGTGCGCTTACTCCCGCGAGCGTTGTCGCGCCGACTCCCACCAATGTGTCCTTGACGTGGCCCAGGGCGCGCTTGGGCGCTCTCAGCATCGCGCGTGCGCCGCGCAGCATCTCTGCCGGCGCCGTCGAGCGCTCGAGCAGCGCATCGGCCAGCAACTTGGCCGACCCGGGCAGTGGGCGCGCCACCCATGGCACCGGTGGGCGGGCGCCGCCGGGCGGCTCTGGCGCGGCGTCAAAGAGCACCGTCGTTATGTCGACGCCGGAGATCCCGTCGACAAGCGCGTGGTGGGTCTTGGCGATCAAGGCAAAACGATCGCCGGCCATGCGCTGCACGAGCCATATCTCCCACAGCGGCTTGGAGCGATCCAGTCGCTGAGAGAAGATGCGGCCCGCCAGCTGCTTTAGCTCCGTCTCGTCCTCGGGCTGGGGTAGACCCGTATGGCGGATGTGGTAGCGCGGATTGAAGTGCGGATCGTCGGCCCACACCGGGCGGCCTTGGCCGAAGGGAACGAACGCCAGGCGTTGGCGGTAGCGTGGGACCAGGTGCAGGCGCGAGAGGATGTGCTCGAGCAGCTCGTCATAGCCGGGCGCTGGTCCCTCGAAGACCATCACCGAGGCGACGTGCATGTGCGCGCTGCCATTGGCCTCCAGGTGCAGGAAGGCCGAGTCAAGACCGGTGAGGCGATCGGGGTTACTCATCTGAGTCGATTCTCGCGGCTCGGGGCGGCGGCGTCAACGCAGAGGCGTCACGGCGCCGCGTACGGAGAGTGTGACGGGCGGCCGGGACACGGTCGGGGCGGACTCAGCGAGTGCTCAATCATGGCTGTGCGGCGAGCGTGTGTCGCCCGAGCTCGTCGATGCTTGCATGACCCGACAGCGCCATGTTCAGGTCAAGCTCGGCGAGGAAGGCGCGCAACACGTCGACTACGCCCTGCTCGCCGCCGAGCGCGAGGCCCCAGACGTACGGGCGGCCGAGGCAGACCGCGCGAGCGCCAAGAGCCAGCGCCTTGAGTGCGTCTGCGCCGCAGCGAATGCCGCTATCAAATAGCACCTCGCAGCGGTCTCCGACGGCGTCGACTACACCCGGCAGTGCTTGTAGGGCGCCGATCGCACCGTCGACCTGGCGGCCGCCATGATTAGAGACGATCAGCCCCTCGATACCATGCTCGACCGCCAGTTCGGCGTCCTGCACGCTCTGGATGCCCTTGAGCACGATCGGCAGTTTCGTGCACTCGCGCAGGAAGGCCAGGTCCTTCCAGCTGACCGATGGGTTTGAGAACTGGTAGGCCCAATAGGCCACCGCGGTGGCCATGTCCTCCTCCGGCGGCTTGGGCAGCCCGGCGCAAAAGACCGGATCCTGTAGGTAGTTGCAGTTTCCCTCTCCGCGCAGGAACGGCAGGAAGCCATCGCTGAGGTCGGCTGGGCGCCAGCCCAGCAGCCAGGTGTCGAGTGTGACGACGATTGCCCTGTAGTCGGCCTGCTCTGCGCGGGCGATGAAGCTGCGCGCCAGCTCGCGGTCGCGGGGCCAGTACAACTGGTACCAGAACGGTTGCTCACCAGCGGCCTCGGCGATCTGCTCGATCGTGTGCGAGGCAGCGGTGCTTGCGATCATCGGGATGCCGACGTGAGCGGCAGCTCGGGCGCTTGCCAGCTCGCCGTCGGGGTGGGCCACGGTCTGCACGCCGATTGGAGCCAGCAGCAGCGGCGCTGGCAGCTTCGTACCAAGCACCGTGCGCTGCAGCTTGCGCTCTGAGACGTCGCGCAGCATCCGGGGAACGATTCGCCAGGCGTCGAAGGCCTCGCGATTGGCGCGGATCGTCTCTCCGAGCCCGGCCCCACCCTGGATATAGCCGCGCGGACCGCGCGGGAGCATCGCGTAAGCACTCGCCTCCAGCTCGCGCCAGTCCAGCGTGCGAGCGGGCTTGCGAGCGGCAAGCATGCCGGCTGCGTAGATCTCGTGCTCGTAGTTGGAGAAGGGGGGTTGCAGTGCCATCGACGGCTGATGATCCTATTCGGGCGCGCCCGACGTCGTCAGGTACAGTCTTTTCAGATGAGCTTTGACCAATCGAAGATCGGGCAGGTCGTCGCCGCGCAGATGGAGGCGCTTGAAGGACGCTACGGCGAGGACTGCGAGATCGGCAACGTTTGCACGATCGTCGAGGTGCTCGGCCCGCACGGCTCTGACGTCTCGGTGCGCTCGAGCGAAGCGCGCCCGCACACGACGATCGGGCTGTTGCGGATGGCCGAGGCGATGATGCTCAACCGCCTCGGCGGCGTCACCCGCGGCGAGGAGGAGTAGGGCCTTACCGGAACGGGCCGGGCAGGACTGTGTGCCTTCGCACACTGCTGGACGTATGTCCTCTTCTAGCGTCTTGTAACTGCCCTGAACCTGCCGAGTCGTCTCCGTGGATGGAGGCGAGCGGGGGACCCACTGCCGGGCCTCTGGGACGAGGTCCGGATGGGGCGAATCGGCCGCTGATGCGGCTGTAACGCCCGGTCGAAGCGCGTCTTTATTCGCGCTCTCGAGCGGGTGTGAGCCCGACAGCTAACCCCGTAGGCGGCTACGCAAGGAGGATCTTTGTCGAGGCCGTACATATTCGGACGCGCTATGCGCGTCCAGTTGGCGCCGCTTGCGCTCATCGCGCTGGTTGCGCTGTTGTTGGTTGTTCCCACGGGTACCGCCGCCGCATCGGTGGTCAGCGGCGCTATCGCCACTTCGGGTGGCATCACCGCTGGTCAGCTCGATGGGCCGGTTGGGCCGGCCGGGGTGTTTGGCTCGCCGGCGCGCGCGCGGATGTCGTTTCGGCGCCTGCACGCAGTCCTGAACGTGCTTGACGGGCACGCCACCTCGGTCGCGGGGCGGCTGTTGCCGGCGCACGGCGGGCATCTGGTCGAGCTGCAGCGCCGCTGGCATCGTGGCTGGCTCACGCTGGCACACACGTTCACTGGGCATAGCGGGCGCTTCTCGCTGAGCTACACGCCGCACGGCCTGCATGAACGGCGCCTGCGCGTGCTCTTCCCCGGTGACGGCGGCGCTGGCGCAGCGGTGCGCAGGCTGGGCACACTTGGCGTGTTCCGGCTCGCCGGCGCCTCCTGGTACGGCGGTGGCGGCAGCCTCGCCTGCGGCGGCTGGCTGACCAGCTCGACGCTTGGCGTCGCCAACAAGACATTGCCGTGTGGGACGCTTGTGACACTTCGCTTTGGCGCTCGCAGTATTCGGGTGCCCGTGGTCGATCGTGGGCCCTATGTGGCCGGGCGCGACTTCGACCTGACCGAAGCGACCAAGCGTGCGCTCGGCTTTGAAGGGGTCGGGCAGGTGTGGAGCTCGCGCTGAGCGGGAAAGACAGAGGGGGTGGGCGCCGCCTGGTTGGCGGTGAACACCCTTCTCTGCGCCCCTTCTGAGTGCAACACCCCCTTAACACCCCCCTTTGGCACACTAAGCGCACCGATGGCAAACAAACGCAAAACATCCACACGCACGACGCGCGCCCAACGCAAGCGGGCGGTCACACTGGCGATGGCCGGGTTTCGCCTTGCCCGGATGGCGCAGAAGCTTGCCCGCAAGCGCGCCAAGCGCGAACGCCGGCGCGCGCGTCGGGACGCCAAGGCCAAGGCGCGTCGCAAGCAGCGCGGGGCACGCGGGGCGATGTCGATCAGCTCGGCGGCGATCGGGTCGTTCGCGCTGGGGGCAAGCGCGTTCGGCGCCGTGGCGCTCGGGGCGGTGGCGATTCGCCGGCTGGTGATCAAGCGTGCCTCGGCCGGTCGCATCGAGGTCGGCGAACTGAAGGTCGGCCGTCTCGAAGTCGGCGAGCTGATCATGCCGAACATGGATCGAGGCGCGATGGGCGCACCCGGCACGCGCGAAGCGTCCGCGGAGTAGTTGAATGTGATGTTCTGTGCGGCCGGCCCCGGCACGTCGCAGAGCGCGTAAATGGACCTGACATTCAACACAAGCGAGAACGCCTTTCGCGAGGAACTTCGCGGCTGGCTGGCTGACAACCCGCCTGAGCCCGAGCCCACCACGGGCGGCGAAGACGCGCACTACGGATGGCGGCGCGACTGGCAGCGGCGCCTCTACGACGCCGGTTGGGCGGCGCCCGCCTGGCCCAGCGAGTACGGCGGGCGCGGCGCGTCTCTGACCGAGTCGGCGATCTACTTCGAGGAGCTGGGACGCGCGCGCGTGCCGCTGCCGGCCAACGTGCTCGGGCTGCTGCTGGGCGGGCCGACGCTGATGGTGTGGGGGACTCCCGAGCAGAAGGAGCGCTACCTCTCGCCGATCCTCTCCGCTGAGGAGATCTGGTGCCAGGGCTTCTCCGAGCCCGACGCCGGCTCCGATCTGGCCTCGCTGAAGACGCGCGCGGTTCGCGACGGCGACGAATGGGTCGTGACCGGGCAGAAGGTGTGGACGAGCGGAGCGCAGTACTCGAAGTGGTGCATGCTGGTTGCGCGCAGCGATGGCGAGGCCGCCAAGCACAAGGGCCTGACCTACTTCCTGATGGACATGGAGCAGGAGGCCGTGCAGGTCCGGCCTCTGCGCCAGATCACCGGCGAGGCCGAGTTCAACGAGCTGTTCATCGAGGAGGCCCGCATCCCTGACACAAACGTCGTCGGTGGCGAGGGTAACGGCTGGAAGGTGGCGCTGACGACACTGATGAACGAGCGCGCGGGCCTTGGCTTCCTGCTGCAGGTGCGCCTGCGCCAACTGCTCGACGACACGCTCGCCGCGGCGCGCGAGCGCGGCCTGCTCGCCAATGCGCTGTACGCCGACGCGCTGGCCGACCTGCACATTCGCTGCGAGCAGATCCGCCTGCTGGCCTGGAAGGGCCTGACCGACATCGAGCGCTACGGGCAGCCTGGTCCGGAGGGTTCGCTTGTGAAGTGGCTGTGGTCTGACACCAACCAGCGCCTCACACAACTGGCGGCCGAGATCGTCGGCCCGCAGGCGCTGACGGACGGCACGAGCTGGAGCTACGAGCTGCTGCGCGCTCGCGGCAACACGATCGAGGGCGGCACGACCGAGGTGCTGAAGAACATCGTCGCCGAGCGGGTGCTGGGTTTGCCGCGCCTGAAGGCGGTTGTGTAGGTGGTTTGGATGGGGATAAGCTCCGCCGCTGGCGCGGCTGCGCAGTTGGGCGTGCGGGTCTGATGGACTTCGGCCTCTCCGAGGATCAGCGCGAGATTCAGCGCACCGCGCGGGATCTGCTGGCGGCGCGTGCCGGGGTGGGTGGGTTCTCATCGGTACGCAAGCACGCCGAGGATCGCCGTCCCGACCAGGCGCTGTGGGAGGAGCTGCGCGAGCTCGGCTGGCTCGGCATCGCGATCCCCGAGCAATACGGCGGCCAGGGGCTTGGCTGCGTGGAGCTCTCGATCCTGTGCGAGGAGATGGGCCGCTCGCTCGCGCCGGTGCCGTTCCTCTCCACTGTGTTGGCCGCCACGCTGATCGAGCAGGCAGGCTCTGAGGAGCAACGCGAGCGCCTGTTGCCGGCGTTGGCCTGCGGCGAGCAAGGTGCGGCAGTGGGCGTGGCGAGCGAGGGTAAGGCTGAGCTTGTGATCGGCGGCGGCGAGGCCAACGTGCTCGTGCTGCTCGAAGAGGATGCTGCCCGAGTGCTTTCCGCCGAGGAGGCGAGGGTCGAGCCGATCGCCTGCATCGATCCGACCCGATCGGCAGCAGAGGTGACGGTCGGCCCCGAAGCGGGCGAGCCACTGCCGGGCGAAATCTCTGGCGGCCTTGACCGCGCTCTGGTCATCGTCGCCTCAGAGCTCGTCGGCGTATGCGACCGCGCGCTTGAGATGACAGTCGCCTATGTCAAGGAGCGCAAGCAGTTCGGCGTCCCCGTCGGCTCCTACCAGGCGGTCTCCCACCGCTGCGCGCAGATGCTGCTCGATACCGAGCGCGCCCGTTCGGCGACGGCCTACGCCGCCTGGGCGGCCGATGCCGACCCCGAGATATTGGGCCAGGCGGCGGCGATGGCCAAGGCTTCGGCCTCCGAAGCCGGCGTGGAGGTGTGCGCGAGCGCGATCCAGGCCCATGGCGGCATCGGCTTCACTTGGGAGGCCGACGTGCACTGGCTGTACAAGCGGGCCTTGGTGGACGCTTCGCTGCTGGGCGGCACCAAGCGCCAGCGGGCACGGCTGGCGGCACTGCTTTAGCGCTCGCGCCAGCATCGGGCTGCGCCGCTGGGCGCGCATCGCTGACATACATACGTGATAACATACGAATGTATGTCAGACGCGCGCGATTGGGATGGCAGCACCTACGACCGCATATCCGGTCCGCAGCACGCCTGGGGCAAGGAAGTGCTCGAGCGTCTGCCACTGCGGGGCGATGAGACGGTAATGGACGCCGGCTGCGGCTCGGGCCGCGTCACCGAAATGCTGCTGGAACGTTTGCCAGAGGGTCGAGTGATCGGCGTCGACGCCTCGCCCTCGATGGTGACCGCGGCGTGCGAGCGCCTGGGTGCCATAAGCGAGGCAAGCGAGCGCGTGGACGTGCGGGTGATGGATCTCGAACAGTTGGAGCTGCCCGAGCGGCTGGACGCGATTCTTTCGACCGCCACCTTCCACTGGATCCCCAACCACGAGCGCCTGTTCGCGCGCCTGCACGCCGCTCTGCGCCCGGGTGGCCGTCTGGTCGCGCAGTGCGGGGGAGAGGGTAACGTCCGTGGCACACGAGAAGCCGCCCAAGCGGTGAGCGCCCGCGAGCCGTTCGAGCCGTACATGCGCGGCTGGGCCGGCCCCTGGAACTTCAGCTCGGCCGAGCTGGCTCAGCAGCGTTTGCGCAAGGCCGGTTTTAGCGAGGCGCGCTGCTGGCTACACGACGTCGAGGTCTACCCACCCGAGCCGCGCGAGTTCCTACGCACGGTCAACCTGGGCTCGCACCTACTGCGTCTGCCCGAGGATCTACGCGAACCGTTCGTCGATGCCGTGCATGAGATCGTCGGCGAGCCTTACAAAATCGACTACGTGCGGTTGAACATCGAGGCTGTGGCGTAGCGAGCGCGACCGGCTGTGTCGTTAGATTCATAGGGTGTGCGAGCAGTCGGCTGAACGGAGCATCGCTCATCTCGATGCGGACGCCTTCTATGTCTCCGTCGAGCTAAATCGTCGGCCTGAGCTGCGAGGGCTGCCGGTGGTTGTCTCGGGCACCGGCCCGCGCGCGGTCGTGACCACGGCTAGCTATGAGGCGCGGCGGTTCGGGGTGGGGTCGGCGATGCCGGCTTCGCGTGCTCGCAGGCTGTGCCCTCAGGCAGTATTTCTGCCGCCCGACTTCACTCACTACCGCGAGGTGTCGCGGCGGATGATGGGGATCGTGCGCGCCAACGTCGAGCGCGTCGAGGTGGTTGGGCTGGACGAGGCCTATCTGGATCTGAGTGGGCTGTACTCGCCACGGGCGGCGATGCGACGGATTCTGGCTGAGATCAAGGACGAGACGCAGCTCGTTTGCTCGGTCGGGATAGGGCCGAACAAGCTGGTCGCCAAGGTCGCCTCAGATGCGGAGAAGCCGGCCGGGTTTTGTGTGCTCACGCGCGAGCAGGCGTGCGAGCGCTTTGCGGGTTCGGCACCGGGGTTGATACCGGGGATCGGGCCGAAGACCGCGATGAAGCTGGAGGCGATGGGCTTGCGCACGCTGGGAGAACTCGCGCACGCGCCGGAAGCGATGCTCGTCGAACGGTTTGGGCCCAACCACGGACGCGACCTGCTGCGTCGAGCACGCTTTGAACACGACGGCATCGTCAGCGAGGAGCGCAAGGTGGTCTCGGAGTCGCGCGAGCGGACTTTCGACTACGACGTGGGCGACGCGAGCGTCTTGCGCGAGGCGCTCGTGCGGATGTCAGGAGAATTGTGTGAGAGCTTGCAACGACACGAGCATCATGGACGCACGATCGCCATCAAGGTGCGCCTCGACGACTTCTC
This sequence comes from Solirubrobacteraceae bacterium, assembly GCA_035719985.1. Taxonomy (GTDB): domain Bacteria; phylum Actinomycetota; class Thermoleophilia; order Solirubrobacterales; family Solirubrobacteraceae; genus Palsa-744. The sequence continues at coordinate 21,378 of DASTPN010000146.1, forward strand.
GACGGTTACGCGTGCTCGGACACTGCCGGAGCCGACGTGCCAAGCGGAGCAGGTCACGCGGGTGGCGCTTGCGTTGCTCGAGGAGTACGCGCCATCGCGCCCAGTGCGCCTGCTGGGGGTGCGAGTCGCTGGGCTGGCCTTGAGCGCAGGGCGTGGAGACCGGCCCGTCGCGAAGAGTCCCGTCGATCAACTCGCGCTGCCGGTGTAGGCTTCATCGCACGATGCCGCTCGCCAAAGCAGGCCAGATCGAGCTCAGCTACGACCGCGCCGGAGAAGGCCCGCCGCTGCTGTTGATCATGGGCATGAGCGGCACCAAGCACCACTGGGGTGACGCGGTGCTCGAGGACCTGCGCAAAGACTTCGAGGTGATCGTCTACGACCATCGCGACTGCGGCGACTCGACCAAGACCGGCCAGCCGTTCACGATCGCCGATCTGGCTGGGGACGCGGCCGGACTGCTGGATGCACTCGAGCTGGAGTCAGCCCACGTGATGGGAATCTCGATGGGCGGCATGATCGCCCAAGAGCTGGTGCTGGCCCATACTGAGAAGGTGCGGGCGCTGACGCTCGGCTGCACCTACTGCGGCGGTGAGGGCAGCAAGCTCGCAAGCGAAGCGACGATGCGCCGGCTGGCCGAAGGTATGGCCTCCGGTGATCGCGAGCGCGCCATCCGCACAGCCTGGGAGGTCAACGTATCGGCGGCGTTCGCCGCCAACGAGGACATCTACGCGACCTTCCTGGCGCGAGGCATGCGCTACGGCGTACCAGTGCCGGTGATCATGGAGCAGATGCGCGCGATCACAGGACACGACACGAGCGAGCGCTTGCCCGAAATCACGGCGCCCACGCTCGTCATCCACGGCACCGTCGATCAGTTGCTCCCCGCCGAGAACGGCCACATGATCGCCGGCCTGATTCCCGGCGCGCGCCTGGAGATCCTCGAGGGCATCGGGCATATGTTCTTCTTGGAGGAACCGGCCCACACGGCGAAGCTCGTTCGCGAGCACGCGCTCGTAAATGCCTAGTCCGGCGGTCGAGTTCGAACTCACGACTACCGATGGCGTAAAGCTCGCCGGCGAGGAGGCTGGCGAGGGGACGCCCATCATCCTGCTCCACGGTCTCACCGCCACGCGTCGCTATGTGCTGATGGGCTCACGCGTGCTGGAGCGTTCGGGCCATCGTGTGATCTCCTACGACGCTCGTGGGCACGGCCGTTCCGGTGCGGCGCCGGCGCCGGATGCTTATTCATATGAGTTGCTGGCGTCGGATCTGGAGGCGGTCCTCGATCAGTTGCAGGTGCAGCGAGCCGTGCTTGCAGGCGCTTCGATGGGGGCACAGACGGCGATTCGCTTCGCGCTCGATCATCCAGAGCGGGTTGCGGCTCTCGGCTTGATCACGCCCGCCTTCGATCCCGACGCGCCGAGGCGCCCGGATGTATACGCGGGCTGGGATCGGCTCGCGCGCGGATTGAGAGAGAAGGGCGTGGAGGGTTTCCTCGCTGCCTACGATCTCGACGCCGTCCCCGAGCGGTGGCGTGAGACGGTCACGACGGTTGTGTGCCAGCGGCTCTCCGCTCACGATTACCCGCTCGCCCTCGCCGACTCGCTGGAAGCGATACCGCGTTCTAGGCCGTTTGAGTCATGGGGGGACCTTGGTCGGATCTCCGTCCAGACGCTCGTAGTCGCCAGCTGCGATGAGGCCGACCCCGGTCATCCGCTGGCTATCGCCGAACGCTATGCCGCGACGATCCCCTGCGCCCGTCTCATCGTGGAGGAGCCAGGCAGCTCCCCGATCGCCTGGCAGGGCGGACAGCTCTCGAAGGCACTGGCCGAGCTGATGGTTCAAGCCAGCGCGGCGGATGGGTCGCCGGGCTCGTCGACTATCGCACCGCGCAACAGCGCGGCGTAGCGGGTGCCCAGATCGACCAGCTCCTCGTGTGTGCCGCGCTCGACGATCTCGCCGCGGTCGAGAACCAGGATCTGGTCGGAGTCGCGGATCGTAGAGAGGCGGTGAGCGATCGCGATCGTCGTGCGGCCCCGCGACAGATCGTCGAGCGCCCGCTGCACCGCGCGCTCGGTTTCAGTGTCAAGCGCCGATGTCGCCTCATCGAGGATCAGCACCGGCGGGTTTCGCAACACCGTGCGTGCGATCGCCATCCGTTGCTTCTCGCCGCCGGAGAAGCGATAGCCGCGCTCGCCGACGACAGTGTCGTACCCGTCCGGGAGGGCCGCGACCACGTCGTGAATCCGCGCGGCCTTCGCGGCCGCCTCGATCTCCTCGTCCGGCGCATCCGGCTTCGCGAAGCGAAGGTTCTCGCGCACGGACTCGTGGAAGAGGTACGTCTCCTGCGACACGA
>DASTPN010000147.1:0-12205 GCA_035719985.1 Solirubrobacteraceae bacterium
GGCGAGAGCTCCTCGATCTTCTCCTGGAAGTAATCTGCTCAGCCGGCGCGACAGTACGCGCCGACACCCGACATGCAGATCATTCCCACGCGCATAGCAGGCCCCAAGCTGATCGCGCCACAGGCGCACGGTGACGAGCGCGGATTCTTTGTCGAGACCTACCGTCACGTCGCTCACGCGGACATGGGCATACCGCAGGACGACCAGTTCGTTCAGGACAATCATTCGCGCTCCACTAGAGGCGTGGTGCGCGGAATGCACTTCCAGGTCGGCGCCGGCGTTGCCAAGCTTGTGCGTTGCGCGCGCGGCAGCATTCTCGATGTGGTGGTCGACTTGCGCCAGGGTTCGCCCAGCTATGGCGAATGGGAGGGCTTCGCACTCGACGACGAGGCGCTGGCGTTGCTGTACGTGCCGGTCGGATTCGCCCACGGCTTCTGCGTGCTCAGCGAGGTAGCTGACGTCATCTACAAGCAGACGGCCTACTACGACGCCTCAGTGGAACGAGGAATCGCCTGGGACGACCCTGACGTCGCGATCCAATGGCCGCTTGCGGTGGGAGAGCTGCTCGTCTCCGAGCGTGATCGCCAAGCGCCGCGGCTCAGCGAGATCGCAGGGGAACTCCCTTTTCGCTACGAGTCGCCTGCCGCTTAAGGCGGCAAGCGTGACCCGTCCCCCTCAGAGCTCGGTTACCAGCAGTCGGTAGCCGAGATCGAGCTGCTCGCGCTCAATTAGGTCCTGATAGCGGGTTTCCCAGCGCCCGTTGTTGAGATCTTCGGCGAGCCCGTCCAGGCCAGCGAGCATCTCCTTGGAATCAGCAAGATGGAAGGTCGAGATGCCCGCGCGGACACCCTTATCCAGATACGCACGCGGCCGTCGCCAGTAGGCGCCAAGGAACCCATCCTCGCAGTCGTGCGCTATTGGCACCGGGATGATCTTCACGTCCTCCCCCAGTGCCGCGCTCTGCTCCTCGAGCGCTGGAAAGCGCTCGCTGTCGAGTCGTCCCAGGCGAGGCAGGTAATCGCGCAGTAGCCAGAAGTGCTCGGCGTAGGAGCGGTCATAGGTGAAAATAACCACTCGCTCGCGCGCCACTCGCCTGAGCTCCTGCACACCAATGCGCCAGTCGGGCCAGTGGTGAAGTGTCATGCAGGCCATCGCTGCGTCCACACAGTCGGAGGGAAGCGGCAGGCACTCGGCATAACCTCTTATCGCTTCGGGAAGGTCGGGCGAGCGCTGCGCGATCATCTTCCTGGACGGCTCGATCGGCAGCACCTCACGGTCGCACGGCTCATACGCGCCGGCACCGGCGCCAACGTTTACGACCGAAGTGGCGCCACCGAGTGCCGTGTGTATCTGCTCGGCGATACGCGGATCGGCCCTCCGGGTCGTCGTATAGGCGGCGCCGATCTCTTCGTATACGGAAATTAGAAAGTCTTCTGCAGCGCACATGATCGGTTCGATCGGGCGGTGATATCCGCCTCGCCTTTCCTTGGCCCGACCGCCTGACGGCGGTCGCTAGCAAATCGTCATCACGGCTTTCTTACGTCTTCAGGATACGTGTAAAAACGCAAAAAACGATCGCATACACTTGAAAATCGACACTTACTTCTCCGGAGCTTGCGAAGAGATATGACCTGCTTAGAGGCTGGTTTGCCGGCGCGTGTGGCGGACAGGCAGGCGGTCCAGTGCAATGCTTAGGCTCGATGCAGAGCAGATCGACACGCGAGCCCCCTACGCCGGCCCGAATGCGCGCACTCCTCTCTCGCGCACGCGAGATCACGTTGACGCCGGCCGGGTACGCGATCGTCGCCTACTGTGCGCTGGCGGCGTTCACGTTGATCGTGCTCAGCGGGGCAGCGGTGCGGCTGACCGGCTCGGGCCTTGGCTGCCCGCGCTGGCCGCGCTGCTATGGCAACGTCTATCCGCCGCTAAGCACGCACGCGCTGATCGAGTTCTCAAACCGGGTGGTCACGGTTCCCGTCACGATCGCCGCCTTCGCGGCGTTTGTGCTGGCCTTCAAGCGCCGCCCTTATCGCCGTGATCTGGTACGCCTGAGCGCACTGTTGCCGCTGGGAGTCCTCGCGCAAGCGGTGCTCGGCGGTTTGACTGTGCGGGGCGAGCTCGACTACGGCTGGGTGATGGCCCATTTCGCGCTATCGATGCTTGTGCTGGCCGCGGCTGTGGCGCTGGCGTGGCGTGCCGCACACGAGCCCGGATCGCGTCCTGCAAACAGCGACCGCACGCTCGTGTGGGCCGCACGCGTCACCGTTGGGCTAGGGGCGCTTGCGATCTTCGCCGGCACAGCGGCCACCGCCGCCGGCCCACACGCGGGCGGCTCGCCCGGACAGCGGATCAACCGGCTGAACATCGATGGCAAGGGCACGATGGACTTCGTCATCCATCGCCACGGTGAGATCGCGTTCACGTTCGGCCTCGCTGCCCTGCTGGTCTGGTGGCTTGCGCGCCGCTCTCTCACAGCCGATCCGCTGTTGCGCCGTTCAAGTACGGTTGCCTGTGCGCTGATCGCCTTGCAGGGCTTGGTTGGCCTTGATCAATACAAGACACATCTGCCCACTGAGCTTGTCTGGGTGCACGTCAGCCTGGCCTCGCTGACCTGGGTGGCGGTGCTCTGGAGCGCGTGCGCCGCGGGCTCTTTGCAGCCGCGCGCCGTCGGAAATAAGGGCGAAATTCAAGAAGATCCCCAGCAATCGGGCAAATACGTCCTTTCCACCCGTTAGCCTGGCCACAGCAACGACACTCGAGAAGGGAGTGCCATGACCAAGAACGAGCTGGCTGAAGGGGTCGCGCAACGTACGGGACTGGCGGGAACGCAGGCTCGGCAGGCGCTGGAGGCGGCGATCGACCTGATCTCCGATGAGTTGGCAGGCGGTGGCGAAGTTGCGCTTGCCGGTTTTGGCAAGTTCAGCGTCTCAAACCGTGCAGCTCGGCAGGGTCGCAACCCGGCCACCGGGGAGACGATCAACATCGCCGCCAGCAAAGCGGCGAAATTCTCAGCCGCGAGCGCGCTCAAGAAGCGCCTCAACTAGCCCACCGGAGGCGAATGGATTTCGATCAGCGGCGAGCCCGTCGTGAGGTGCGCAAGCGTGAGCTGGCGCGGCGAAGGGCACGGGGGCTCGCCGCGCTGGTTGCGGCGGTTGTGGCCGTCGTGCTCGTCGTTGCGGTAGCGACGAGCGGTTCCTCGAAATCGGCGTCTGGCGGTAGCTCCGGTGCAGGTAGTGCGACCGGGTCCAGTAGCGCGCCCTCCACCAAGTCCGCAAGCCCAGGCGTTCGCGTGGGCAGCCAAGACGCGTTGGTGACTCCGACACAGGCCGCGCGGCGCGTGGGCAGTGGCGTATCTGTGCCGATCCTGATGTATCACGTGATCAACCCGCCGCCGGCGGGCGCCAAATTCCCGGGCCTGTACGTGTCAAGCGAAGAGCTCGCCGAACAGATGGACGCGCTCGCGCACGCCGGCTTTCACGCTGTGACGATGGATCAGATGCTCGCCAACTGGACGCACGGTACCTCGCTCGGCCCCGGCAAGCCCGTGGTATTGAGCTTCGATAACGGCTACCAGTCGCAGCTGACCAACGCCGAGCCGATCTTGCGCCGCCACGGCTGGGTCGGTGTCGAGAACATCCAGCTGACAGGTTTGCCGCCCTCGCAGGGGGGTCTCAGCCGCGCGCAGGTGGCCGAATTGGTCGCCGATGGTTGGGAGCTCGACACACAGGGGATCAGCCACGCCGACCTGATCGCGATCTCACCCACAGCGCTGCACGAACAGGTCTTTGTTGCTCGCGAGCAGTTGCAGGCCCGCTATCACGTTCCGGTCAACTGGTTCTGCTACCCGTCCGGTCACTACGACCAGGCGGTCGTGGAAGTCGTCAAGTCAGCCGGTTTTGTCGGCTCGACCACGGTGGTCCCAGCCTGGGCTTCTCCGAGCGGTGATTCCTACCGGTTGCCGCGACTGCGCGTGCTCGGCGGAACGAACGGGGCGGCATTGGTCAGCCAGATCGAAGCGATCCGGTCAAATCCAGCGCCGCCCGCCTCCTACAACGGTGCGTGAGGTCGCGCTGCACGGCAGTCGCGGATCGATAGGATGCCGCCGATGAATCACGCACCTGGCTGGGGCTCTTGGAGCTTTGACCCGATAGCGATCCTCGCGTTGATCGCCGCGTCCTACGTGTACGCACGCATGTATCGCCGCGCTCGCTTGGTTGCGCGTCCGGGTGCGGTAGGCGCCGGCCACTGGGTTCCCTACGCAGGCGGCATCGCCGCACTTACGATCGCGCTGCTCTCGCCGATCGACGCGATCGGCGACGGTTGGCTGCTCTCAGCGCACATGCTCCAGCACGTGCTGCTCTCAGATGTGGCGCCGGCGCTGATCGTGCTGGGTCTACGCTCTCCGGTCTTGCCGCTCGGGCTGGCGCGTCCGGCGCTCAAGGTGGTTGCTCCCGGCACCCGCTCTGGCCGTGTGCTCTCGGCGCTCACCTCGCCGTGGGTAGCGATCCCGCTGTGGGCTATCGCCACGTGGGTGTGGGCGATCCCGGCGGTGTTCGACTTCGCCGCCCAGCACAGCATCGTGCACGCCTTCGAGCACGCCACCCTCTTCTACACGGGCCTTGCGCTGTGGTGGCTGATCGTCGATCCGCTCCCGCGCGCTCATCTTCGCCCCAACAACCAGAGGCTTGCGCTGCTGGGTTTCACCCGACTTGCCTCCGCCGCTGTCTGCGTGCCGCTGACGTGGATGACCACCGTGCAATACCCGCTATATGCCGCCGCGCCGCGCGGCTTCGGCCTCTCTCCGCTCGCCGATCAGCAGCTGGCCGGCGCTGGCATGTGCTTCATAGAGTTCCTCGTCTTCGGCATTGCCTTCGCGGCTGTCTTCATCAGCATGCTCGGCCGCGACGAGGCGCGCGTGACGGTTGCTGAGCGCGCTGCCGCTCGCTGAGCGGTCTCCTCAGAGCGGCTTCGACTTATATCTGCCGGTGACGGCGTGTGGCTGCCCGGGTCTGGACGTGTGCCGCGTGCCGCCGAAGGGATCTCAGCCGCAACCGGTGTTGTTGCCGCACGAAGAGCACGTGTAGCAGCTGCCGGTGCGCTGCATCATCCCGCCGCACTGCGAGCAAGCAGGTCCTAGGTCGAGCCCTTGCAGGCGGGCCGGCACGACCGGCGGCGAGTCGGTCAACGCGGCTGCGGCGGGGATGCTCTCCACGTTCGCGCCAGCGCTTGCCTCCGGGCCAGACGTGTCGCTCGTGGCCACCGACTGGGCGGCCTCTTGGGCGGCCTTGCGGGCGCGCACGGCCGGTGTGAGGATGCCAAGTTCCTCCTGGGCATCGGTCTCCAGGAAGCGCGAGGCCAGCCAACGCATGATGTAGTCGGGCATCGACTTGGCGAAGGGGATCTCCGGGTTACCGGTGATCCCCTCGGGCTCGAAGCGCATGTAGCTGAACTTCTGCACCAAGGTTTCAAGCGGCACGCCGTACTGCAGCGAGATCGAGATCGCGGTTGCGAACGAGTTCATCATCCCTCGCAGCGTCGATCCCTCCTTGCCGATGTCGGTCAGGAAGATCTCGCCGACACTGCCGTCCTCGTACATGCCGGCGGTGATGTAGCCCTCGTGACCGCCGATCGAGAACTTGTGCGTGATCGACTGACGCTCGCGCGGCATCCGCTTGCGTCGTGGGCCGGCCTCGGCCAGCGCCTTGGCGACTGCCTGCTCGACGACCGCATCCACGTCTGCCGGTGCCTCGGTCTCTTTCTGAGCGTCGGTGCGCAGAGCCTGGGCGGTCTTGGAGCCGTCGCGGTAGATGGCAAGCGCCTTGACGCCAAGTCGCCAAGCCTGTGTGTAGGCATCGGCGATGTCCTCGGCGGTGGCGCTCTCGGGCAGGTTGACTGTCTTTGAGATCGCCCCGGAGATGAACGGCTGCACCGCCCCCATCATCTTGATGTGCCCCATGTGCGAGATCGCCCGCTCGCCGACGGCGACATCGAAGACTTCCAGGTGCTCGTCGACCAGGCCGGGAGCGCCCACGATCGTGCCGTGCTCGTTGATGTAGGCCTCGATCTGCTCTATCTGCTGCTCTGAGTAGCCGAGCGTCGCAAGCGCCTGCGGGACCGTGCGGTTAACGATCGTCATCTGACCGCCGCCGACCAGCTCCTTGAACTTGACCAAGGAAAAGTCGGGCTCGACGCCGGTCGTGTCGCAGTCCATCAGGAAGGAGATCGTGCCTGTCGGCGCCAGCACCGTCGCCTGGGCGTTGCGGTATCCGAACTGCTCGCCGAGCTCGACGGCTTGCTCCCAGGACTGTCGTGCGGCCTCCAGCAACTCACTGTCGGCGCAGGCGCTGTCGGGAATCGCATAGGAGGCATCCCGGTGCATACGCATGACGCCGTTATGGGCGTCGCGGTTCTCCTCGTAGCGCTCGTAGGGCCCGAGGGCCGCGGCCACGCGCGCGGACTCGTGGTAAGCGCGACCGGTCATCAGCGCGGTGATCGCGGCCGCCGTCCCGCGCCCGGCGTCGGAGTCATAAGGCATGCCGTTTGACATCAGGTAGGCGCCGAGGTTGGCGTAGCCCAGTCCGAGCTGACGGAAGGCGCGCGCGTTGACGCCGATCTCCTGCGTCGGGTAGCTGGAGGGTCCGACGACGATCTCCTGTGCCAGCAGCACGATGTCGCAGACATGCTGGAAGGCAGCTACGTCAAGCGTGCCGTCGGCGCGGCGGAACTTCATCAGGTTCAGCGAGGCCAGGTTGCAGGCCGAATCATCGACGTGCATATACTCGCTGCAAGGATTCGAGGCATTGATGCGCCCTGAGTTCGGGCTGGTGTGCCACTGGTTGATGGTGGTGTCGTACTGCACTCCGGGATCGGCGCAGCGCCAGGCAGCCTGTGCGATCTCGCGCATCAGCTCGCGCGCGGGTATCGGATCGCCGACCGGCTCGCCGGTGGCGCGGGAGATCAGGTTCCAGTCCTCGTCGTTCTCGACCGCCTGCATGAACTCATCGGTGACACGCACTGAATTGTTCGCGTTCTGGTACTGGATCGAAAAGAACCCCTCGCCGTCAATCGACATATCAAAGCCGGCGTTGCGCAGCGCCAGAGCCTTGTCCTCCTCGCGCGCCTTACAGGTGATGAAGTCCACGATGTCGGGGTGGTCGATGTTCAGCACGACCATCTTGGCCGCCCGGCGGGTCTTGCCGCCGGACTTGATCGTGCCCGCCCAGGAGTCGGCGCCGCGCATGAAGGAGACCGGACCAGAAGCGGTGCCGCCCTTGGCCAGCGGCTCCATCGAGCCGCGGATGTTCGAGAGGTTGATGCCCGAGCCAGAGCCGCCGCGGAAGATCGTCCCCTCCTTAGTGTTCCAGGCCAGGATCGACTCCATCGTGTCCTCGACTGAGAGGATGAAGTAGGCCGAGCACTGCGGAGACTCCTCGAAGCCGACGTTGAACCAGACCGGCGAGTTGAATGCCGCCATCTGGTGCAGCAGGATATGGGTGAGCTCGGCCTCGAATGCCTTGGCGTCCTCGTCGCTGGCGAAGTAGGCGCGCTCGCGTCCCCAGCCGGCGATCGTGCCGGCCACGCGGCTGATCATCTGCTTGACCGAGCGCTCGCGCTCAGGGTGGCCGATCTGGCCACGGAAGTACTTCTGAGCGACAATGTTGGTGGCGTTCTGGCTCCAACTTGAGGGAAACTCGACGTCGGCCTGCTCGAAGGCGACGCGGTCGCCGTGGCCGATACGCGCGTCGCGTAGCTCCCACTGCACTTCATCGAAAGGGTGCGCATCGGGCGTGGTGAACATGCGCTCGATACTCAACGCCTCACCGGCGCGAACGTCCTGCGCTGTTGTGGGGTGCGGGGACAAATCCATCGGCCTAACCTCCTCTGCGCCGGCGCTGCGCGACGCCCACTCGACTCTGTTCACTGGGCCGATCATCGTTGCTTGAGGCTCGGACGGAACGACGTGTTGCGCAAAAAGTCCTGCAATACCTATGGTAGGGCGCTGTAGCCAGGATCAGTGGCCGATTCGCGCCCAGTCTGAGAACTCCGCCCAGGTGGCTGAAGCGTGGTAGCTGGCTTCGCGCAGCGAGTACATCATCGCCGTGCTCCAGCGCGGCTGCAGCCCCATCCAGCGGGCGGCGGCCCAGGCCAGACAGGCAAGTATCAGCAGTATCCCCACGATCGCCAGCACCAGCGCCAGGCCGGATAGCCCCTTGCTTTTCTGGTGAGGCTTGACCCGGACGATCCCGAGCGTGGCGGGTGTGCCGGGACCGGTCGTCGCCGGCGCGAGGGTGGCGGGACCAGTGGGGCCGGTGGGAGTAGCGCTCTGCGGCGTGGTTGCGCCTGGCGTCGTAGTCGTGGGCACCGTGGTAGCGGGCGTTGAGCCGGTAGGCGTGCTGGAGCCGGGCGCAACAGTACCCGGCTGGGCGCCGCTTGCGGGAGTGGTGACTGTCGAGGTGGGCGTTCGTTCGGTTACTGTCCCGGTCGACGTTGTGCCCTGGGGGGATGCGGAGGCCGGTATCGGGATTTTCGTGCCGGGGACCGTCGATGTCGCAGCAATGGCGCCGGTCGGGGCCATCAGGGCGATGAGGATCGTCGCTAGTGCGAGACGCCGCATGGTCACAACCGCCCCCCGGTGAGCGTGAATCCCTGCCATCGACGCTGATCCTAACGAGTGCCGTTCTCGGCCGAGCCGAGGGCGCCGGCTAGCGACCGGGGTTTGGCATTGGGTCTTCGATCGCGAAGATCGCGAGCTCCAATACGCGCTCGGGCGCGAGCGTCGCGTCGATTGAGACCACTCGCTCGGGCTCTGCTTCGGCAATCTCCCTGTAGGCGTCGGCCACACGCTCGAAGAAGGCCTCCTGCTCGCCCTCCAGTCGGTCGGGCGCCTCGCCGCGGGCTCGCAGCCGCTCGCGCGCCAGCGCGGGCGGGATCTCCAGTAGCAGAGTACGGTCGGGCACCAAGCCGCCGCAGGCGAGTTCGTTGATTGTTCTGACGCGCTCGATGCCGAGCTCTCGACCCGCGCCCTGGTAGGCAAGAGAGGAGTCGATGAAGCGATCGAGCAGCACGTCGGTGCCGCGTTGCAGCAGCGGCGCCAGCCGCGCGCTGACCAGCTCTGCTCGCGCCGCCGCGTAGAGCAGCGCCTCGGTCGCGGCGCCGATCTGCAGCGCCGGATCGGCGAGCAGTGTGCGAATGCGCTCGGACAGCTGCACCCCACCCGGCTCGTGCAACAACTGCACGCGCCCGCCCCGTCGCTCGATCTCCGCGCTTAGGGCGATGGCGAGTGTCGACTTCCCAGAGCCGTCGATGCCCTCGATCGTGATCAGCCTGCCGCGGGCCACCCGCCTAGGATGGCGTGAGTGCCCGACGTGAGCCCAGCGATCGCTTCCTCAACTCCTGTGCTCGAGGGGGTCGAGCAGCACCCCCACGCCCGCGCGGTGCTGCTCCCAGCGCTGCCGCCGCACGGCAGCCCATCTCACGCCTATCTCTTCCACGGGCCGGCCGGCGTCGGAAAGCGAACTGTCGCGCGCGCGTTCGCCGCGGCGTTGCTGGCCGACGGCAGTGCCGATCGCAGCGCGACGATCGAGCGCGCGCGCCGCGGCAGTCATCCCGACTTGACCTGGGTAACCCCGAGCGGCGCCAGCGAACTGCTTGTGGGCGACATCGACGAAGCTGTCGTGGGGGCCATTGCCCACACTCCGTTTGAGGCACAACGTCGTGTGTTCGTGATCGAGGCGGCGGGGACGATGAACGACCAGGCCGCCAACCGGTTGCTCAAGACGCTCGAGGAGCCGCCTGCATTTGCCCACTTGATCCTGCTGGCCGAGCATCGAGAGGACGTGTTGCCCACGGTCGCCTCGCGCTGTCAGGCCGTGCGCTTCGACCCACTCGCAAGCGATGAGATAGAGCAGCGGCTAAGTGCCGCCGATCCCACGATTGAGCCTGCTCGGGCGCGCGCGTGCGCACGCCTGTCGGGAGGCGACGCTCAGTTGGCTGAGCGCCTGGCCGGCGAGGCGGGCGTTGCGTTGCGCGAGGGCGCCGAGGGTTATGCGCGCTCGGCGCTCTGCGGCCGCACAGGTGAGCGTCCTTGGACGATGTTGTTGGAGGGCGCAAAGGCTGCCGGCGTGATGGCGGGAGCCGCCTGCGCCGAGCGGGTCAGCGAGCAGGCGGAGATGCTGCCGACTAAGGAGCGTCGTCGTCACGAGCGCGAAGGAGCCGATGCGGTGCGGCGGGCTGAGCGCCGTGCGCGCACACAGACTCTTGACCTCGGGCTGCGTCTGGTCGAGCTGTGGTTGCGCGATGCTTGGTGTGTGGCCGCGGGCGCCGGGGATCTGGTGCTCGACTGTGATCGCGTGTCAGAGCTTGAAGCCGACGCCAATGGGCGCTCAGAGCAGGCGTTGCTCGAAGGGGTGGAGCTGGTGCGCGATACGCGTCTGCGGCTGGCGGTCAACGTGTCGGAGGAGCTGGCGTTGGAGGCGCTTGCCTACCGGCTCTCAGAGCTGCTCGGCGTCGAGGAATAGATCGGGCCGAGGTTTGGCTTCAAGCCGTAGGTCTCAAAGGCCATAAAACGCGAGAACAATCGGTTCTCGGGCCCGTGGAAATCGGCCGAACCGGTGCTCAGCAAAGCGAGCTCATCGCAGCGTGCCGCCAGCAGTTCGGTCTGCTCACGCGTATGCGTGACATAGAAGGCCTCGACACCGTCGATGCCGAACGCGAGGAAGCGATCGATCATGGCAAGCACTTCCTCGGGGTCCTCGACGTCCCAGAATGGGTGTGCCCAGACCGCCACGCCGCCGGCGGCGTGGACCGCTTCGATCGCCTCGGCGACGGTCGGGGTGATGCGCAGCGCAAATGCAGGCTTTCCCTCGATCAGATAGCCCCTGATAAGCGAACCGATGTCATCGATTTCCTCTTCGCTTAGGCGCTTTGCGTTGCCGGGATGCCCCAGCACCGCTTCGGCCAGGTGTGGTCGTCCGATCGGCTCTCCTGCCGCCACGCGCGCGTCGATCGCGTTCGTATCGAGCTCAAAGCCCGCCTGGCGCAGGTTCTCAGCCATCCGCAGCGTGCGCTGCTCGCGATCGGCCAGAAAGCCCTCCAGGGTGCGCAGCAACCGCGGGTCGGTGTGATCGATCGCGTAGCCAAGAATGTGAAGTTCGCGCGGCTTGCTGTTCTCGCCGCCGTTGTCGATCGAGGAGATCTCGATCGCGGGCACCACGCTAACTCCCTGTTCTTGACCGGCTTGCAACGCCTCGGCCACGCCGGCGAGAGTGTCGTGATCTGTCAGCGCGAGCAGTTGCACGCCTGCCGCGGCGGCCGCGGCAACGACCGCTGCCGGCTCCAGCGCACCATCTGAGCGCGTCGAGTGCGACTGCAAGTCAAACGGGGGTTGGCCGGGCGTGGGCACGCCCGGAGACTATGCGATGCGCGCGCAGACCGGCTCGGTCGAAGTCGCCGGCTCGACATAAGCGCTGACGCGCTCGGCGACGATTCCACGCAGGGCGCGCACGGCCGTGTGGTAGCGCTCCGCGCGCTCCCCCAGTTGCGTTTGGCGCTGGCGCTCGGCGCCGAGATCGCCGGCGGCGTCGGTCTGGCGCGCGCGCAGCGTCGCCTCGTTCCAACTGCTCTCCAAGTACGCGAGTGCGGCGCCAACCTGCTCGCTTGACACTGGATCGAGCGTCTCGATCTGGCGCAGCACGGGTATCACTTCGCGGTTGAGCCAGCTCTGCTCGGCGTCAGCGCGCAGTAGCAGCACAATGTCCGAAGGAACGGATGCATCGAGTGATGTGGATTGTGGGGATGGCACCTTGCCCATGGCTTCGACCCACGCGGGGCATGGCTTTAGGAGGATCGACAGACGTTCCACACTTTTCCGCAAACGCCGGACGAGGGTCTGGACAGCACTCGTACAGTTGGCCAAATGCGTCTCTGAAAGTGAGCTTTCCGATCTCGCCGGCCTTGGGGGAGTCTGGGTCTGACCTCGACGCGACTAAAGACGTGCCGGTGAGTCGGTCGATGTTGAAGTGCATGGCGATCGTCCCGGGACAGATTCCAAGTGTGCTTGGCGGGGCCGATCCGGCCAGGCGCAACCCGGGCCAACACGCCCGCGCGACGGTCCTGCGTCTGCGCCTACGCACGCTCGTGGCTCTGGGGGTGCTCGCGGTGGTGACGACTGCCTTTGGTCGTGCTTTCGGACTGCACAGCGCGCTCT
>DASTPN010000148.1:0-6386 GCA_035719985.1 Solirubrobacteraceae bacterium
CAAGGCGACACGATTGCCGGGCAAGGCGACGGGTACGCTTGCACCCGGTGAGCGACTCAGGATCGAAACCCCAGGCGGCGGCGGGTATGGCTGAACGCATCGGCTTTCTCGGCCTCGGGATCATGGGGTCGCGGATGGCAGCCAACGTGCGCAAGGCTGGCTACGAGCTGACCGTTTGGACGCACAGCGACGGCAAGGCCGAGCGCTGGGCCGACGAGCACGGCGCCCAGACCGCGGCTACACCCGCCGACGTCGCGCGCGCCAGCGACATCGTGCTCAGCATGGTCGTCGACGGCGCCCAGGTGCAGAGCATCCTCTGCGAGCAAAGCGGGGTTTGCGAGGGCGCACACGACGGGCTCCTCTGCGTGGATATGTCTACGATCGCCCCGACCGACACGCGCCGCATAGCGGCATGCCTGAACGAACGCAAAGTGGCGATGATCGACGCCCCCGTGACCGGCTCTTCGCCACGAGCGCAGGCAGGGACGCTGACGATCATGGTCGGCGGCGAGAGAGAACACTTCGAGCGCGCCAAGCCCCTGCTGGAATCGATGGGCGAGCTGATCGTGCACGTCGGCACGCTTGGCCAGGGCGAGATGCTGAAGCTGATCAACAACTCCCTGGGCGCGGCCAATGCCGCCGCTGTGGCGGAGGCATTGCTGCTGGCGCAAGCCACCGGCGTCGACCTCGACGCGCTGGTCCAGGTCACCCAGAGCGGCTCGGGGGCATCCGCGCAACTGCAGATGAAGTCGACGCCGATGCGCGAGCACGACTACACCACCCTGTTCAAGACCGAGCACCTGCTCAAGGACGTGCGCCTGTGCCTGGAGGAAGCCCAGAGTGCTGGTGTGCCCTTCCCAGCCGCCGCTCACGCGCGCGACCTGCTCTCAGCCACCGTCGGCCGCGGCCACGGACAGGACGATTACGCCGCGATCATCGAGGCCGCGGAGGGACTTGCGGGCCGGCGTTTGTGACTGCCGTCAAACGCGGTCGAGGCGCTGAAAAACCCTCCATTTGCAGGACATTTGGGATTATCGCTCGGATTTCGTATCTTTAAGCGCAGCAAAGCCCCGCGCACGAGCTCTTCGGGTCAGCGCGGATACGGGTTTGCGGCTACAAGTCGATCCCTCCTATTCAGGTCATCTCACTATGCCAATTGCTCTCAAGGAATGGGCGGTCACCGTCCGCGCCCTCGCCGAAGGCGAGCAGCTGATCACCCTGCGCAAGGGCGGTATACGCGAGCCGGAAAAGCACTTCAAGCTCGAGCACGACCGCTTCTTTCTCTATCCCACGTTCGATCACCAGCGCAACGATCTCGTGCGCGAATCCCATCAGCCGGAGCTGCGCCGAGCGCTCGAGGAAGGCGTCTGGAACGACGGCGAGCCGCCCGTGCAGGCCTTCTCGATCGAAGGCGGGATCCAGCAGCCCGAGCGTGTGCGCATCCGTGCCTGGGCTGAAGTGGCCGGGCATTTCACGATCTCAGATCCCCGCTGCGTGGATGCCCTCTCTCCCTTCTACGTGTGGACGCCCGACTACGCCGAGAAGCGGCTTGAGTGGAAGCGTCGCCATCCCCTGCACGTGCTGCTACTGCGCACCTACAGGATCCCGCGACCGGTGACCGTCAAGGTCAAGGACGAGTACGGCGGCTGTAGCTCCTGGCTGCAACTGCAACGCGAACTTCCCTTCGAGGGCACACCCGTGCTCTCCGACAGCGAGTTCGAGCGTGCGGCTGAAGAGATCGAGTCGATCACGCGCGAAGCAGTGCAGCCAATGGGCCAGCCGGTCCTCGTCTAGGTCCGTTCAGCGTTTAGCGCTTCAGGCCAGCAACTCGCGGGCCCTATCGGCCTGCGAGACGGGGACGAGCACGTCGCGACCTCCGGCGGCGATGAAGTCGGGGAGGTCGAAGGCTCCGTTACGCCTGACCATGCTCGGGATGTGCTCTTGGCGCAGCAGGCCCTGAATCAGTTCGGCCTCGGGCAGGTTTGCCGCGTAGGCGACCTTCACAAGCTGTAGTCGCCCAGAGGCACCTGTCGCTGTGGGATCGTCGTCGCCCAGGCCGGGGGCGCCCGGCTCAGACCGGTATTTGCTCCAAGGCCACCTCACGGACGACCCCCTCCTCGATCAGGTAGGAGCGCACGTTGACCTCGGCCGGATCTGCGAGACCGACGATGATCCACTCCACACCCGGCCAGTTCGCCGCGAAGTTGATGTCGGTCTGCGACGGGTACGGCTCGGTGTGGGTATGCGAGTGGTAGATCGCGCCGATCTCCCAGCCCTTGGCCTCGAACTCGCGCATCGCAGCCAACACGTCGCGACCGTCGATCTCAAAACGCTTGGGCGAGGCGTGCACGTTGCGCGCACGGCGAACATCCATCGCGCGCGCATGCTGATTGCCCAGTTCCGCGCTTGTCACGGCGAGGACTCCACAGCACTCGTTCGGCGCTTCCTCACGTGCGTGCGCGACGATCAGATCCATCAACTCAGGCGCGATATCCACGCCCGCTCACCACCACACGGTGGCGTCGAGGTTCTCGATCTCGTCCACCGGCAACGTGTAGATGCCGCTGGACAGGTACTTCCAACCGTCGTCGGCGACGACGAAGACGACGTTGCCCTCGTCCAGCTCGCCCGCGATGCGCACCGCCACGCGCGCGATCGCGCCGCTGGAGACGCCCGCGAACACGCTCTCCTCATCGAGCAGCTTGCGCGTCCAGATGATCGCGTCGCGGTTGGTGACGAAGATCTTGCGGTCAAGCAGCGAGATGTCGATGATCGGCGGGATGAAGCCGTCGTCGAGCGAGCGCAAGCCCTGCACGGGCTCGCCCTGCATCGGCTCGGCGGCGACGATCTTGCAGGCGTCCCCGAAGGTCTCCTTCAGACGCCGGCCGTTGCCCATCAGCGTGCCACCCGTACCGAGGCCGGCGACGAAGGCCGAGACCTCGTCGAGCTCCTCGAGGATCTCAAGCGCCGTGCCGTTGTAGTGGGCGTTGGGGTTGGCGACGTTGCCGTACTGGTAGGGCATGTAATAGGAGGAGTCGGCCGCGGCCATTTCAAGAGCCTTCTCGACAGCTCCGTTTGAGCCGAGTGAGCCCTCCGAGTAGACGATCTCCGCGCCGTACATGTGCAGCAGTTGCGTGCGCTCTGCCGTGACGTTCTCGGGCATGACGACCTTCAGCGGATAGCCCTTGCGCCGGCAGATCATCGCCAACGAGATGCCCGTGTTGCCGGAGGTCGGCTCGAGGATCGTCTGTCCAGGCATGATTGCGCCCTGAGACTCGGCGTCCTCAATCAGCGCCCGCGCCACGCGGTCCTTGACTGAGCCGGTGGGGTTGCGGGACTCGAGCTTTGCCCAGATGCGCACGCCCGGCTTGGGCGAAAGGCGCGGCAGCTCGACCAGCGGGGTGTTGCCGATCGACTCGACGATATCCCCGTAGCGCCCACCGCAGGGCTTGTTCTTGACCCGCTCCGCCGCCATTACTTCACGGAATATAGCGCCCCTTGCGAGCCACGGCGAATCCCAAACTGGCCGCGTAACCAATATGCTGAAGCGAGTATGAGCGAGGGGTTCGACTACGACTGGCTGGTGATCGGCTCGGGCTTCGGCGGCAGCGTCTCGGCGCTGCGACTGACCGAGAAGGGCTACAAGGTCGGCGTGCTCGAGTGCGGGCGGCGCTTCGCCGACCACGAGTTCCCGGAGTCCACCAGCGACTACAAGCGCTACTTCTGGCGGCCGAAGATCGGCTGGAAGGGGATCTTTCGCCTGACCACCTTCAAAGACGTGTCCGTCGTCAGCGGCTGCGGCGTGGGCGGCGGCTCGCTCGGCTACGCCAACACGCTGTACGTGCCGCCCAAGCCCTTCTTCGAGGATCCCCAGTGGGCGCAGATGAGCGACTGGGAAGCAGAGCTCGCGCCCCACTACGACGAAGCACAGCGAATGCTCGGGGTGACGATGAATCCCTACGACGATCCCGCCGACGCACTGCTGCGCGAGCTCGGCGAGGAGCTCGGTGTCTCTGACACCTACAAAAAGACTCCCGTCGGGGTCTACTTTGGCGAGCCGGGCAGCACCCGCGCCGAGGACGCAACCGACAACGAGAGCGGCGGTGTTGCAAGCGCGGTACGCGATCCCTACTTTGGCGGCGAGGGACCCGATCGCACGCCCTGCTCTCTGTGTGGACGCTGCATGGTCGGCTGCCCGCACGGCTCCAAGAACACGCTAGTCAAGAACTACCTGTTCCTGGCCGAGAAGCGCGGCGCCAAGGTCAGCCCTGAGAGGACCGTCATCGACATCCGCCCGCGCGGCGCCGGCGACGGCTCGGAAGGCTACGAGGTAGAAAGCATCCGCTCGGGAGCCTGGGTGCGCCGCGAACGCCAGGTCCACCGCGCACGCGGCGTGGTCGTCTCCGCCGGGCCGTTGGGCACCAACACGCTGCTGCAGCGCTGTCGTCTCGGTGGCTCGCTGCCGCGCATCTCCTCGCGCCTGGGTGAGTTGGTGCGCACCAACAGCGAGGCGATCTTGGCGGTGACGGTGCCCGAGGACTATCCGGAGAACCTGATCAAGCGCGTGGCGATCAGCTCCAGCATCTATCCCGATCCCTACACCCATATCGAGACCGTCACCTACGGCAACGATGGCGACTCGATGCACCGCCTCAACACGCTGCTCACCGGGGATGGGACGCGCGTCACGCGACCGCTCAAGCTTCTGGGCCAGATCGTTCGTCACCCGGGGCGCTTCATGCAGGTGGTCCGCCCCAAGAACTGGTCGCGACGGACGATCATCATCCTCGTCATGCAGACGCTTGACAACGCTATCGCCCTACGCCCCAAACAGGGCCCGTTGAAAACGCTGTGGCTGAGCACCGAACAAGATCCCGAGCGTCCGATCCCCACATTCATCCCAGTGGCCAACAAGGCGGCGGAATGGTTCGCGCAGCGCACCGGCGGTGTCGCGCAGAGCTCGATCACCGAGGCGGTCTTTAACATCCCGACAACCGCGCACATACTCGGCGGCGCGGTGATCGGCTCAGACGCCTCGCGCGGCGTCGTGGACGCCCACCAGTGCGTGTTCGGCTATGAGAATCTGCTCGTCTGCGATGGCTCGGCGATCCCCGCCAACGTCGGGGTGAACCCGAGCCTGACGATCACGGCACTGGCCGAGCACGCGATGAGTCATGTGCCGGTGAAGGGGCTAGGCGCGGTAGCGGACGATTCTGACGTGCTTGCAGCCCACTAGCGTCCACGGGCGATTCTGCGGCAGGTAGCGCACGACCAGAGTCTTCAGGCCCGGGCCATTGCAGTCCACGATGCCGTGGCCGTAAACCAAGGCGACATGGTCGTTGCCGGCGCCGGTCCAGATGTGGTTGTAGCCGTGGCTCGAGTACAGCCAGTCTTCACCCGGACCGCCGTGCAGCTCGTCGCGCTGGTTTGAGGGGTTGCCAACCGCGTGTGAGTCGCCCCAGATCACGTCGCCCATTTCACCGGCGTAGATCGTGTCATTGCCGGCACCGCCAAGCAGCATGTTGTGGACGTGCTTCCAGCCATGCATCGTGCCGCTTTCGTTGCGTGGATGGCCTTTGTGATGGCCGATCCGCGGCCAACCCGTGTGGTCAGCCATGCCGAGCGCAAGGCCGCTGTAGGCGAGCAGGATCGATGCGGCGAGCACAACGACCCCCGGCAGCGCAAGCGGGCGTGCTGACAACCCGATGTGAGGGCGAGGTCTCATCGTCTCTCCATCTATCGGCAGCCCGGCGGAAAGCCATACAGCGCTTTGTCACGGGCGCGGAGCAGGCGACGCTACCGGCCCGGGTACTTCAAGCGCGTCTAAAGAAGCGCAAATTGCGCAGAAAACAGGCCGCTCAGCGGCCGCCGGCCATCGCCGGCAGGATCACGACCGTGTCGCCGTCGGCGACCGCCGTATCCAAACCGTCGAGCACGCGCACGTCCTCGTCGTTGAGGTAGACGTTTACGTAGCGGTTGAGTTCGCCGTCCTCTGCGAACAACTGGGTCGCCGTGGCCGGGTGGGTGTCGGCCAGGTCACGCAGTACCGCGCCGACGTTCTCGCCGGAGGCGCTCACCTCGCGCTCGCCGCCCACGGACGCGCGCAATACCGGAGGAATCTTGATCGTCGCCATCGAGCGCGAAAGCGTAGCGGCTAGCCCGCGGCGGCGCAGAACGCCTCATAGTCGGGAAAGACGCCCATCTCATCGTCTGAGATCTCATCCGGTGGACGACTGCAGATCGGGCACTCGGGGTCGCGGTGGACCTTGACCTCGGTGAGGGTCGCGCCGAGCGCGTCGTAGAGCAGCAGCCGGCCGATCGCGGGCTCGCCGATGTCGAGGATCAGCTTGACCACCTCGGTCGCCTGCAGCAGGCCCATCGTCCCG
>DASTPN010000149.1:0-3029 GCA_035719985.1 Solirubrobacteraceae bacterium
CCACCCAAGTACGGCGAACTGCAGCACTTCCTATCACGCCCTGATCTCCGCCCGCCGCGTGTCTCGGTCACCCGCGGCCCCGCGCGAGCCCCTGGCTACATCTTCCTGGCGCCGTATGCGGGCCCGGGCCAGTACGGCCCGATGATCCTCGATAACGCCGGCCGCCTGGTCTGGTTTAAGCCGATCCCCAAGGGCGAGCGCGCCGGCGACGTGCGCGTGCAGCAATACGAAGGTCGGCCGGTGCTCACGTGGTGGCAGGACCCGTACATCGAAGGTGAACGCCGCGACGGTGCTGTCGTGATCGCCGACTCCTCTTACCGCACGATCAAGGTTGTGCGGGCCGGCAACGGCTACCAGCCCGATCTGCATGCTTTCCAGATCGCCAAACGCGATACGGCCGTGTTCACGGTGTTCGACGCTGTGCGTTGCAACCTCGCCCACTACCACGGCCCGTCCAACGGAGCGGTCGCGGACACCGTCCTGCAAGACATCGATCTGAAGACGGGCCTGGTTCGCTACGAGTGGCATGCGCTCGATCACGTATCGATGTCCGACTCCTACGTCCCGATGGAAACCAACGGCACCCAGCTCTCACCGTGGGACTGGTTTCACATCAACGTCGCCGCCGAATCCCCCGGTCGCTTCCTGGTCGATTCGCGCAACACGTGGGCGGCATACTTCATCGACCCGCGTACCGGGAAGGTGATCTGGCGCCTGGGTGGCAAGAAATCGAGCTTCAAGATGTCCTCCGGCGCGCGACCGGCCTGGCAGCACGATCTGCGAATCGACCCGTCCGGCACGGTCTCCTTCTTTGACAACGGCGCAACCCCGGCCGTGCACAAGCAGTCGCGCGTGATCGCACTGCGTTTGGATACCAAGACGATGATCGCATCTCTCGCTTCGAGCTTCGTGCACCCGGGCAAGCCACTGGTCGTTCCCAGTCAGGGCGATTTCCAGCCGTTGCCGGACGGCAGTTGGTTCGTTGGCTGGGGCCAAGAACCGTATTTCTCGGAATTCGGTCCCAAGGGTGAAGTCCTCTTCGACGCTCACTTGCCAAAGACGTATCAGTCCTACACCACGCTCAAGTACCCGTGGGTGGGAACGTCGCCGACGGCGCCGAGCGTGGCGCTATCGCGGGGCGTGCGCAATCAGGTGCTAGTCCACGCCAGCTGGAACGGTGCGACGAGGACATCCACTTGGCGGGTGATGGGTGGCTCCACGCCGGTCAATATGGCTGCGCTCAGGAGTGCGCCGCGATCGGGTTTTGAAACGACGATCACCGTCTCCGGTGCGTTCCACCTCCTGATGGTTCAAGCGCTCGACGCGCGCGGGCAGGTGTTGGGTTCCAGTCGATCGGTAGTCGTGCCTTAGCCAACGGCCGTATCCGTCTGGCAGGAATCGTGGGATATCTGTCCTTGCGGACAAGCGCACGGGAAGGCATCATCGGTGTGTGCCTTCCCGCCGCATCCCGCGCACCGTCGCGATTCTCGCTTTCCCCGGGGTTCAGAGCCTTGACGTAACAGGCCCGCTAGAGGTCTTCTCGGCGGCGCAGACATTGATCGATGCGACCGGTCGCGCTGACGTCGGCTACGAGGTGGTGCTTGTCAGCGTTGACGGCGAGCCGCTTGCGACATCCAGCGGTCTGCGTGTAGCTCCGCACTGTGGTTTCGGCGGCGCTCCGCACCGAATCGACACGCTGGTGATCGCCGGTGGCGCCGGTTCGCGCGTGGCCAGTTCGGATGCCGAGACGCTCGACTGGATCGCAGCCACCTCCAAGCGCACGCGACGTACGGCCTCGGTCTGCACGGGTGCCTTCCTGCTGGCGGCAGCCGGCCTGCTAGACCGCCGTCGAGCGACTACTCACTGGGCGTCCGCCGGTGAGCTTTCGCGCCTGTACCCGGCGGTGCGGGTCGACCCCGAGCCGATCTACCTGCGCGACGGCGATGTCTGGACCTCGGCTGGCGTCACCGCCGGCATGGACCTTGCGCTTGCACTGGTCGAGGAAGACCTCGACCGCGAGGCGGCGCTGACGATTGCTCGCCATTTGGTGATGTTCCTGCGCCGTCCAGGCAACCAGTCGCAGTTCAGCGCCACGCTCGCAGCGCAGGAGCCGGTGCGCGAGCCGTTGCGGGAGGTGCGCCGGCACATCGTTGAGCACCCGGGGTCCGAGTTGTCGGTGGAGGCTTTGGCAGAGCGAGCGCATATGTCGCCGCGGCATTTCGCGCGTTCGTTTCGAGCCGAGACGGGCGTTACGCCGGCGCGGTATGTCGAGAGCGTGCGCCTGGAGGCCGCACGGCGTGCGCTGGAGGACAGCCGTGCGCCGGTGGCTGAGATCGCGCGGGTGTGCGGCTTTGGCAGTAGCGAGACGATGCGCCGCTCCTTCCTGCGCGCGCTTGCCGTCGGCCCGGCCGAGTACCGGCGGCGCTTTCACCCCGATCGCCTTGCCGGTGATGGGCAAGTCGCGGCGTAACGCCATCGGGGCGCCGGGCGCATCACGGGTACGCCAAAATCCAAACCATCAACAGGAGAGTGAGAGCATGGAGATAGCGATCCTCATCTATGACCGGTTCACGGCGCTAGATGCCGTTGGCCCGTATGAGGTGCTCAGCCGTTTGCCCGGCGCCAAAGTCAGCTTCGTCGCGCAGGAGACTGGTCCGGTGCGTACCGATACGGGTCAGCTCACTTTGCTCGTCGAGACCGGCCTAGATCGGCTTGCAAATCCGGAGATCGTGCTCGTGCCCGGTGGTCCCGGTCAGGTGGCGTTGATGGAGGATGGCCCCGTGCACGAGTGGCTGCGCGCGGCTGACGAGAGCTCCCTATGGACCACGTCGGTCTGCACGGGCTCGCTGATCCTGGGCGCCGCGGGCGTGCTCGCGGGTAAGCGCGCGACCAGTAACTGGCAGGCGCTCGAGCAACTCGGCGGCCTAGGGGTCGAGGTGGTGGAGGAGCGCGTCGTCTTCGACGGCAAGCACGCGACCTCGGCGGGCGTCACCGCAGGTATCGACATGGCGCTGGCGCTGGCGGCGAAG
>DASTPN010000150.1:0-18556 GCA_035719985.1 Solirubrobacteraceae bacterium
GCGGCGCCGTCGTGCGCGCGATCGTCGTGCTGCGCGACGGCCAGTCGCCGAGCGCCGAGCTCGCCCGCGAGCTCCAGGATCACGTCAAGGCCCAGACCGCCCCGTACAAGTACCCGCGCATCGTCGAGTTCGCGGACGAACTGCCCAAGACCGCCAGCGGCAAGGTGCGCCGGGCGGCGCTGCGAGACTCCGCATAGCGCTGTACGGTGTGAATGTGACCGCACGCCCGCTCACAATCGCAGCTTCACTTGCCGTAGCCGGCATCCTCGCGGCAAGCGGATCGGCCGGCGCCACCGCCAAAATCAAATGCCCGATCAAAGCGTCCGCATCCTCGAGTCCGGTCGAATGGGCCTTCACCGAGTCGGCAGCCCCGAGCGGACCCCACAAAGGCATCGCCTCCTCCTACACCCACGGGCGTGGTCTCTGGCAGCGTGGCAAAGCCAGCGGGACCGTCTGCCACGCCGACCATCTCTCGGGCGGCAAGGGCTCGCGGAACCTCGTGCTTGCCATGTCGGGCTCCTCCAAGCTCTCGCCGCGTGTGACGCGCGGCGGACTGTTGGGCGTCGAATTGGCATTGAAAGTGAAGGTGTCGGCAAGCGACGACAACGCCTGCCCGGTGGGGACGATCGGCACCGTGACGCTGTTCGCCAGCTACTTCGAAACTCACCGCGACACACTCGCGCTCAACTTCAGCGGCAGCTGCTCAGATCACGACCACCGCTACAGCGGCAGCTCGCTGCATGTGCTGATCACGCGCAAAGGCGCCCAGGTCAACTCGGCCTGATCGCCGGCGCCGCGGCCGGTCAGCTCAGCGCAACGACGGCGTCGATCTCCACCTGGGCACCGCGCGGCAACGCCGCGACACCGATCGCAACGCGGGCGGGCGGATCGTGCTCAAAGAACGATGCGTACACCTCTCCCACCTCGGCAAACGCCGACAGATCGGTCATGTAGACCGTCACCTTCACGGCCTGCTGGAGCGACACGCCGGCGGCCTCGCACACCATGCTCAGGTTGAGCAGGCACTGGCGAGCCTGCTCGGCGGCGCTCGTGCCCACCAACTCGCCTGTTTGCGGGTGTAGCGGGATCTGCCCTGAGCAGAACAGCAGGCCGCCTGCCCGAACGGCGTGGCTGTACGGGCCGATCGCCGCCGGAGCCTGCGGGGCGTGCACCGCCTCTCGTCCGCCACCGCTCATGCTCGTGCGCTTCTCATCGACACGCGAGCCTACACCGGTCATGTAGATTCCGACTGTGCGACGCGCCGCCCGTACCTTGGCCACGATGCTTGCGGCGGGCGCTTCGTTGCTGGCAGGCACCGTCGCCCTACCGCAAGCCGCCCAGGCCGACATCAAGTGGGGGGTGTGCGCCGAATCCAACAACATCGCCTGCGGGCATCTGACGGTTCCGCTGAACCCGCAGGCTCCCTCGCAGGGAGTCATCACGCTGGCGCTGCGGCGCCACCGCGCCCCGATCGGAGAAGCCAAAGATGCTGTAATCGCGCTGGCCGGCGGACCGGGACAGTCGGCCATCCCTTTTTTGAACCAGTTCGCCCAACTGCTCGGGCCGATCGTCGACAGCCGCGACCTGATCGCTTTCGACCAGCGCGGAACCGGCTTCTCGCATCCGCTCTCTTGCGCGGCCTTCGAACACCTCGGCGAAAACGCCTCGCCACTGACGGTGTCGCTGTGCGGCAGCGAGATCGGCGAAACACGCGGGCTCTATACGACCGCGCAGACTGTCGCCGACATCGAGGCGATACGGCAGGCGGGCGGCTACGAAAAGCTCGTGCTGTACGGGACCTCGTACGGAACAAAGGTCGCCGAGCGCTACGCCCAGGATTACCCTTCCCACGTCGAGGCGCTCGTGCTCGACTCGGTGGTTCCGCCAAACGGGCCGGAAGCGTTTGACCGGGCGACGTTCGCGGCGGTCCCACGCATCCTGCGCCAGCTGTGCGCGAACGGCGCCTGTGCACAGATCACGCATGACCCGGTCAGTGACCTCGCTCGTGTGGTGACGCGGATGGGGACCGGCAGCATCCGCGGCACGGTGATCGACGGACATGGCCGGCCACATACCGAGCACGTGTCCTCCGATGACCTGATCGAGGTTCTGCTCGCCGGCGACTTCGACCCAATCCTGCGCGGCGAATTCCCGGCGGCGATCCGCTCGGCGAGGCACGGCGACACCGCCGCGCTGGCGCGGTTGATGGACCGTGCCAGCGGCGGCGAAGGTGAAGAAGAATCGCCCGAGGCCTTCGACGTACCGCTGTACTACTCGACGATCTGCGACGAGACAACGTTTCCTTGGAACCCAGCGGCAAACGCAGTCAAACGGCTGCGCGAAGCCAAGGCCGTGCTGAGCGCGACCGGCAATCGCGCGTTCGCGCCGTTCACCGCCGCCAACGCGCTTGCACTCAGCGACGTGCCAACTTGCGCGGACTGGCCGCGGACCCCGGGCGGGCCGGAAGTCAATACCGATCCGCTGCCAAACGTTCCTAGCCTGATCCTCAGCGGCGCCGACGACCTGCGCACACCCACCTCGGGCGCGCGCGAAGTGGGCGGGCAGATCCCCGACTCGCAACTGCTGGTCGTCCCCAACACGGGCCATTCCGTACTTGGCGCCGACCCGACGCCGTGCGCGCACAACGCATTGAAATCGTTTTTTGAGCAACGGACGATCAAGCAGTGCAAAGAAGCGATTCCGCCGCCGTTGTTCCTGCCCACGCCGCTGCCGCCACGCTCGATCGCCGCGGTCGCGCCGGCGCACGGGAACCGCGGACTGCCTGGCAAGACGCTGCAATCTGCACTGCTAACGCTCGGCGACTTCGATCGCCAATTGTTGCTGACGGTGCTTGAAAACATCGGCGAAGCCCTGTTTGGCTCTGGCACCGTTCGCACCGGTGGGCTACGCGCCGGTTGGGGCGGGATCGTGCACGGCAAGCTGGTGCTGCACGGATATTCGTACGTGCCTGGAGTGACAGTCACCGGCACGCTTTCATCCAAAGGGAGCACGTTTCACATCGGCGGGCGTGCCGCCGCGCGCGGGACCCTGCGGATCGGCACCCACGGCACCCTCTCAGGCGTGCTCGGCGGACACGGAGTTCACCTCAGCGGATCCTCCCCAAGCGAAGCCGGCATCGGCTTTAGCATTCCCCGCGCATCCACGCACCTAAGCGGCCTTGCGGCAGATCCGAAGCGGCTGGAACTGCTCCGCGCCAAGGGGATGGCCGCTCTGCTGCGCTACGTATTTGGCGCGTAGAGCGGGCGTCGCTCGCTAACGTCTGTGCGAGTGTCGCGGCCCATCCCAAAGCTGATCTCGGCCGCCGCTCTGGCCGCGCTGGCGTTGGCGCTGAGTCACCCGCACACAGCCGACGCACTTGCGTTCACGCCCTGTCTTGGAGGGGGAGGACTCTCCTGCGCGACGCTCAGCGTCCCTTTGAATCGCAGCGGCGGGGTGGCCGGCTCGGTCACGCTCTCGCTGGAGCGTCTCCAGGCCGGGAGCGCACCCAGCGAAAGCGCCGTCGTGGCGCTCGCGGGCGGCCCGGGTCAAGCGGCGATCCCGGTCGCAAGCGATCTCGCCGGCACGATCTCTCCTGCTCTAGCCGGGCGCGATCTGATCGTCTTCGATCAACGCGGAACCGGCTCTTCCGGGCCACTGGCATGCCCGGCCCTGGAAGGCGAAGACGGGCTCGCAACGATTGGCCAGGCCTTCGAACGTTGCGCGCTTCAGATCGGAGCCGGCCGCGGCTCCTACACCACACGGGAATCGGTCGCCGACATCGAGGCGCTGCGCCAGGCTATGGGCTATCGCAAGCTGGTTCTGTTCGGAGTCTCCTATGGCACCAAGGTCGCGTTGGAGTACGCCGAACGCTATCCCCAGAGCGTGGAAGCGCTCGTGCTCGACTCGGTCGTGCCACCCGAACGCCAAGACCCATTTCAACTGGCCACGTTCCAAGCGATGCGAGGAGCGTTCTCTGAACTGTGCTCGATCGGCGCTTGCGCCGGTATCACCGGCAACCCGATCGGCGATCTGGCACGACTGTCCAACCGCCTGCGCAAACACGCCATGACCGGCTATGTATATGACGGTGCGGGCAAACGTCATCGGACGGCGGTGTCGGATGTCGCGCTGCTCAACCTGATCGCTGCCGGCGATCTCAACCCGGCTCTGCGAGCGTTGTTGCCTGCCTCGGTCACCTCTGCCCTGCGCGGCGATCCGGCGCCACTGTTGCGCCTGAACCTGCTCTCGGAGGGTGTCGTCCCCAATGTCCCAGGCACACCGACGGACGTGGGCTCGGGCGGGGTAGATGAAGCGTTGTTCATCGACACCACCTGCGAAGAGCAATCCTTTCCATGGAAGCGCGGCTCGCCGACAAGGACCCGTCTCAGTGAAGCGCTGAGCGCCCTGCACGCGCTTCCCGCCGGCGACTTCTATCCCTTTGACGCAAGCGTCGAGTGGGCCGCCAGTGTCCTACCGGGATGCGCGGCCTGGCCGAATGTTGCACCGCCGCCCCCTCCGATTGAGCCGCTGCCGCAGGTTCCCAGCTTGATCCTCTCCGGCGCACAGGACCTGCGTACGCCGACCAGCGGCGCTGAAGCGGTGGCGGCACGGATCGCCGGCGCGCAACTGGTGAGGGTGCCGTACACCGGGCACTCCGTGCTCGGCTCTGACTTCAGCGGCTGCGCCCAGGAAGCCGTCAAGGCGTTTTTCTCCGGTGACGCAGCGCAGAGTTGCAAGGCGGGGAAGAACCCATTCGCACCGACGCCGGTGACTCCGACCAAGCTCGCTTATGTGAAACCCGTGGGCGGTGTACATGGCCGGCCTGGGAGCACACTGGCGGTGGCGCTGGAGACGATCTTGGACCTCGAACGCCAAGTGGTGGGAGCGACACTGCAGGCCGAGCAACAATTGCCGAGCGGCGCGAGCTTCGGTGGGCTGCGCGGCGGCTATGCACGCATCAGTAGCTCGTCGCTGCGGTTGCATCGCCTCTCCTTTGTGCCGGGAGTCGAACTGACCGCGACCTTCCAGGTCGCCAAAGGCAAACTGCAACCGAGCGTTGTGCACGTCGAAGGCAAGCTGGCCTCACGCGGCAGCCTGCGGATCGGCAGCGCCACCGTCACCGGTACGCTCGGCGGCGAGCATCTACGGGTGAGCCTCGCCAAAGTACGGTTGGCGAGCGCAAGCGCGACTCGCCCAAGCGCAGCCGGGCTGGGCATCGACTTCCCGCTTCCCGCTCTCGTTGGCCAGCGCTGAGCGATGGCCAACGCGCTCGCGGATGAGACCTCGCCGTATCTACGCCAGCACGCGGAGAACCCGGTCGACTGGCTGCCATGGGGCGCCGTTGCGCTCGCGCGAGCTAAGCAGCGCGGTGTGCCGGTGCTGCTGTCGATCGGCTACTCGGCCTGCCACTGGTGCCACGTGATGGAGCACGAGTCCTTCGAGGACGATGAGATCGCGCGGCAGATGAACGAGGGATTCGTATGCGTGAAGGTCGACCGCGAGGAGCGGCCAGACATTGACGCTCTCTATATGGAGGCCGTTCAGGGCATGACCGGTCACGGCGGCTGGCCACTCACGGTCTTTCTCACGCCTGAGGGGGTGCCGTTCTATGGCGGGACGTATTTCCCGCCCCAGCCACGACCGGGGATGCCCTCCTTCAGCCAGGTGCTGCTCGCCGTCGGCGAAGCATGGAGCGAGCGCGGTGAGGAGATCGCCGCGGGCGGCGAGAACATGCGCGAGCGTCTGATCGGCGGCGCGGCGCTGCGACCCAGTGGTGAGGGCTTTGACGAACGTGCGCTCGACACCGCGGTGAAGGGGTTGCGCGAAGCGTTCGACACCGTCCACGGCGGCTTCGGCGGAGCGCCGAAGTTCCCACAAACCTCCGTGATCGAGTTCCTATTGTGCCGGGGCGAGCCAACCGCCATCGCCGCCACCGGCTCGCCGACGCCCGGCCAGGCCGGCGATCGGGACGGTGCTGCCGCGATGGCGCTGTACACGCTGCGCTCGATGGCCGGCGGCGGCATCCACGACCAGCTCGGCGGTGGCTTTCACCGCTATGCGGTCGACGCCACCTGGACGGTGCCGCACTTCGAGAAGATGCTCTACGACAATGCGTTGCTCGCGCGCGCCTACCTGCACGGGGCGCGACTGGCCGACGATGCCGAACTCCTCGATGTTGCCGTGCGTACCCTCGACTGGATGCTGGATGAGATGCGCGGGCCCGAGAACGGCTTCTACTCCGCCCTGGATGCCGACTCCGAAGGCGTAGAGGGGCGCTTTTACGTGTGGACGCTGTCCGATCTGCGCGGCGCGCTCGGCGAGGACACCGATGCGGCGATCCGTTGGCTGGGCGCGAGCGAGCAGGGCAACTTCGTCGATCCTCACCATCCGCAGCCGGGTCTGAACGTGCTCGAGGATCGCGGCCCACGCCCGGACCATGCGACCCGCGAGCGCATCCGCGCAACACTGCTGAACGTGCGCGAGCGGCGCACGCGACCGGGACTCGACGACAAGCGGCTGACCAGTTGGAACGCCCTTGCCATTTCAGCGCTGGCCGAGGTCGGCGCCTACCTGATCGGCATGCCGGCCGGCGAGCCGATCGCCCTACCCGGCGGGCTGCACGCGGCGGGCAGACGCTATCTCGATGCCGCTGTGAGCTGTGCCGAGTTCGTACTGTGCCACCTGCGCAACGACGGCGGTGGGTTGGTTCGCACCTACTCGGGCGGCAAAGCGAAGATCGCGGCCTACCTGGAGGACCACGCTTTCCTGCTGGAGGCGCTGATCATTCTGTTCGAAGCAACCTGTGACGAGCGCTGGCTCGCAGAGGCGAGAACGCTCGCCGACACGACGATCGAACGCTTTGGCGACGTCGAGCACGGCGGCTTCTTCTCCACGGCCGCCGATGGCGAAGCGCTGATCGCGCGCCGCAAGGAGCTTGAGGATTCGCCGATTCCGGCGGGAGGATCGAGCGCGGCGCTCGGTCTGCTGCGTCTGGCCCAACTCACCGGCGAACAGCGCTACGAGCAGGCGAGCGCCGGCACGATCACCCTGCTCAGCCAGATCGCACCCCGGCACCCGAGCGCGTTCGGGCACATGCTGCAGGCGATGCACTGGACACTCGCCCCGACGCGGCCGATCGCGTGTGCTTTGCCCAGCCGCCAGGGCTGAGCGCGCTACACACGAATCGTCAGTGACCTGTGGCGAGGGACTTCAGTTCCGACAGGTTCACGGAACTAGAAGGCGGCGTGATAGTGACAGGCTCGTCCCACTTGTCGAACTTGATCGCGCCAGTTTCAGAGCCCGTCTTGCTGATCTGCAGCGGGTAGGGCTTGCCCGTGGTGGCGACGTACAACGAGCCGCCGCGCGTGGTGTCCTTGACTTCGATCGCCTGCTGTCCGGCAACGGTCGTAGTCGAGCCCTTCTGCAAGCTGCCGTGCCCGACAAGCACGGTGTCGAGCAGCTTGCGCATGTTTGTAAGCGAGCCGAACGAGGCAAATTCCGGCGTGCTGGTAGTGACCTTGAGCCACTTGCCGGCGAGTAGTTGCGCTGCAGTCGAGCCTCCAAGCTTGCGGTAGAAGGCATCACTCCCGCTTATATACGCGGTGGCGCCGTCGATAACGATCTTGAACGTCGAGCCGTTCTGGGCGATCTGACCGGTCGCGCCCTTTCCGGCCGCGAGGTTGAGGTCCAGCGTGACCGGCGAGCCGCCGCTGTTGACCGAGCCGGAGACGTGCACGGAGGAGGCGTTGTCGGCGGCCGACTTGGCTTCGCTCACGATCTCTTCAGCGCTCTTGGAGGAGACGCCGTTGCCCGAGCTCGAGGAGCCGCAACCCGTGAGGGAGAGCAGCGCGACACCGAGCAGGCCGACGAGCAGCAATAGCGATCTGAAACGCAGGATGGGCGGCATGGTATCCCGGGCTACGGACGGGCGTCGTCTCGTATGTGTGCTCGCGTGGCGTGGTGACTTCGCGGACGCGGACCGACCATCTACGGCCACTCGATCAACCCAGCCAGCTCCGCCGTCCCCATCTGAATCAGACCGCTGCGCTCGATCGGCTCGTAGCGGCCGTCGCGCAGCGACAGCCACCGAACCGTCCGCTTGCGCGGATCGACGATCAACAGCTCCTGCACCTCGTGGGCGGCGTAGAAGGACAGCTTCTGCCAAGTCTTGTCTCGCGGCGAGAGAATCTCGAGCACCAGCGCCGCCGTCGGTTGCCAGACGCCGTCGACTTCGCCGCGCAACAGTCCTCCATCGGGCACGCGGAAGTCCTCGGCAGAGCCGATCCCGAACTCTCGGATCAACGGCCTCAGGCCGGCGGCGCGAGCAGGCTCGGCAAGCAGCGCTGCGAGCTGTTCGCCGACGCACTGGTGCGCGAAACTCGGCGGCGGGATCATGCGGTAGACCCCCGCCCACACCTCGTCGCGACCATCGATGCCAAGCCGCTGCCGACGCTCGATCTCCGCCCTCGGCACGTGTACAATTGTACGCACGCCTGACACGGTAGCGAATGGTTGTACGGAGCCGAATGGGGACACATCCCCCTCTAATCCGCCGTTGCACCCGCAACGGGACGGCGCAGCGGCGAGTTGGCGGCGAAACGCTCCCGCTGGCCCTACAGAATCGCCAGGTAGCGGTCCAGCTCCCACTGTGTGACCTGCACGCGGTAGTCCTCCCACTCCTGGCGCTTGATCTCCACGTAGCGGTTGAACGTGTGCTCGCCCAGCGCGCGCAGCACCAACTCCGACTCGGCGGTGATCTCGATCGCTTCTCCCAGCGATTCGGGTAGCTGCTCGATGCCCAGACGCCGGCGCTCCTCTGAGGAGAGGTGGTAGAGGTTGCGCTCCATCGGCTCGGGCAGCTCATAACCCTTCTCGATCCCCTCCAGGCCCGCCTGCAACAGCACGGCGAACGTCAGATACGGGTTGCAGGCCGGGTCGGGGCAGCGAAGCTCCATCCGCGTGGCCTGCTCCTTGCCGGGGTGATACAGCGGCACACGCACGAGCGCCGAGCGATTGCGCCGCGACCACGCCGCATACACCGGGGCCTCATAGCCCGGCACCAGACGCTTATAGGAGTTGACCCACTGCGCGAAGATCGAGCAGATCTCGCGCGCGTGCTTGAGCTGGCCGGCGATGAAGGCCTTACCGACGTCAGAGAGGAAGTACTGGTCGTCAGGGTCATAGAAGGCGTTCTTGCCCCCGGAGAACAGCGATTGGTGGGTGTGCATCCCCGAGCCGTTCTCACCGAACAGCGGCTTTGGCATGAACGTCGCGTGCCAGCCGTACTTGACCGCGTACTCCTTGACGGTGATCCGGTAAGTCATGCAGTCGTCGGCCATCTTCAGCGCGTCGGCGTAGCGCATGTCGATCTCGTGTTGAGAGGGGCCGACCTCGTGATGGGTGTACTCGACGTGAATGCCTAGCTGCTCGAGCGCTAGCACGGTCTCGCGGCGGACGTCGGTGCCTGCGTCGAGCGTGGTCAGGTCGAAGTAGCCGCCTTCGTCGAGCACCTCTGTCGACTTGGAGTCTTTGAAGAGGAAGTACTCGAGCTCGGGGCCGACGTTGAAGGTGTCAAAGCCCATCGCGTGCGCGCGCTCCAGAGCACGGCGCAGCACGTGGCGAGGATCGCCCTCGTAAGGCGTGCGCTCGGGGGTGATGATGTCGCAGAACATCCTCCCCACCCCTTGCTCCTCCGGCCGCCACGGCAGCACCGCGAACGTGCTCGGGTCGGGCATCGCGATCATGTCGGACTCCTCGATCGCGTTGAAGCCGGTGATGGAGGAGCCGTCGAAGCCCATTCCCGCCTCGAATGCGTCCTCGAGTTCCTGTGAGTTGATCGAGAAGGACTTCAGCTGACCGAGGATGTCGGTGAACCAGAAGCGAATGAAGCGGATCTCGCGTTCGGCCACGAACGCCTGGATGTCGGCGGCTGTCTTCGGCAACTCGGCCATCGCGCGGAGCGTAGTCGATGCTCCTGGCGCTCGCTTTGGACGGTTGGCTAAATCGCGAGCCGGGCCGCAGCCTGTTCCAGGCGATCGTCGCCCCAGAACAGCTCCCCGGCGACAGCGAGCGTCGGAACACCAATGACCCCCAACCTGTGGGCCTCGTCGGTTGCCTCGCGCAACGCGAGCTTGATCTCGGAATCAGCAACGGCCCGCTCGACGGCTCCCGGGTCCAGACCCGCGGCGCTCGCGGCCGTCAGCACGTTCTCGGGGATGCTCAGATCGCGACCCTGCTGGAAGCCGCCGCGAAAGGCGCTGTCGGCAAACTCGCGCAGGCGCCCGATTCGCTGGGCGTAGATTGCGGCGCGCATCGCCATCAGGTAGTTGCCTGGCCACGGCTGCGGCCAGGACAGCGGCGGCAGGCCGTACGCGCGAGCTCGACGCTCTACCTCGGAAATGCCGTCCTTGCGCCGTTGCGGGTCACCCAGCGACCAGGAGGATCGATCCGCGAGCTTGAACAGGGCACCCAGAGAAATCGGCTGCCAGTCCGCGGGCTCGCCCAGCACCGCATCGATCCGCGACGCAGTGAGGTAGGCGTAGGGTGAGCCTAGATCAAAGTAGAAGGTCGCCCTCGCCATCGATTCGCGTCGATTAGTGGGCGCTGAGGATCGCGGCCAGCATCATCACCACGCCAAGCGCTACCGCCCATGCCGCGATCCGGTCCGGATGCGGGCCCACACGCTGGGTCATCCTCGGGCGAGGACGCCGTCGAGGTTCGATCGAGCCATAGCCGTAGCCATAGCGAGAACGCGACATGGGGGCACGCTAACCGCGCACCCGGACAGACTCATGCGCTCAGGCGGGGGGAGCTTCAGTGCCCGGCTACGGCGGCCAGGAAGTCTGCGATCGCTTCTGCTTCCTTGCCCTGATAGAGCCCCGCCGGCATATCGCCGTTACCGCGGGCGCGACCTTCTGAGATGGCGCTGAGAACTAGCGCGCGACGACCCGATTCAGTGGCGATCTCCGAGCCGAGCCGCACATCGAGATTGGGTCCGATGTGGCCCTGCGAGTTGGTCGCAGCCAACGTGTGACAGACCGCGCATGTCTGCGAGAACAAAACCCGGCCATGCTGCTGCTCGGCGGTCAGTTTCGTCACACCGGCGGCTGCGCTGTCCTTGTTAGAGCCGTTGTTGGCGAGCACAAGCGCCGGAACGGCCAGGCCGATCGCGAAAGCGAGCACGACCACGGCCCACACGACTCGCTGACCCGCCTTCGATTCGGTGTGCAGCGACTCGCGCGCGGCGCGTGGACCGCCGCGCATCGCGACGAAGAACACAGCTAGACCGAGCAGCACCCAGATAGCGAGAACGGCGTAGATCATCGGGTCGGCACGATACATGAGGCCCCGGCTCGCGCGTCGGATGAGAAATATCTTCAGAAGCCTTTAGCTCCCAGTCACATCTGGCGCTACGCTGAGATTGGCCTTGAATTCGAGGAGATTGGACCTGCCTCAGTGAACGTCCTGCGTCGCATTGCCCTCTCGCGTCTGTTGCTCCTGTGCAGCGTTGTCGTTCTCGTGGGCATCGGCGCCACCGCGCTCGCACTGGCTGTGGGCTCTGGCCCCACGCCGCCCGCAAAGCCACTTGCCGAGGCGATCCACGACGGGCTGAGCGCGCCAAAACCGACTGGAGTGACGGCCCGCGTCCAGTTCACCAACCACCTGCTCGAAGGCGCGAACCTGGCGAGCGGCAGTGGTGGCGAAGCAAGCCAGCTCTCCTCGAGCCCCTTGATATCAGGCGCCTCCGGACGCCTTTGGGTCGCCGCCGATGGACACGCACGACTGGAACTGCAGTCTGAAAAGGGCGACACGCAGATCCTCTGGGACGGAAAGACGGCTGAGATGTACGACGCCTCTTCGAACACTCTCTACCGTTACACGCCCGAACATCCGGCCGGCACGCAAACGCCGGCAGACAAAGCCGGCTCGGGCGGCGTCGGCTCAAGCGATCAGACGACCGGCCACGGGATCCCGACCGTCGCCGAAATCGAAGAACGGATCGCCAAGGCCTCCAAGCACGCCGACATCTCTGGAGCTACGCCGACCGACGTCGCCGGCCAGGCTGCCTACACCGTCCGTGTCGCACCCCGCGAAAACGGCGGCCTGATCGCCGGCGCCGAGCTCTCTTGGGACGCCAACCACGGCAATCCCCTGCGGGCGGCCATCTACTCGACCACCAGCTCCGCTCCGGTGGCCGAACTGGCTGCTACCGAAATCTCCTACGGACAGCCCGACAGCTCGGCGCTCGAATTCACTCCGCCGGCAAACGCCAAGGTCCAGAACGTTACGCTGCCAAGCACCGCGACCACGAGCAGCTCGTCGGCCGGCAACCAAGACAAGCCGCACGTAACGGTCCACGGCAAGGGCCTGGGAGCGATCGTCCTGGCTGAAAGCCCGGTCAAGGCCGGGAGCAAGGGATCCGGCGTCCCACAGATGGAAGGGCTACAGCAGGTCGACGTCGATGGGGCGAAAGCCTCGGAGCTGCCGACACAGCTCGGCACCCTGCTCAGCTTCGAGCGCGCCGGCGTGCGATATCTGCTCGTCGGGTCGGTCACCCCCAGTGCGATCGAGGCGTTCGCGCGGGGCATCTGAAGTGGGCGACGAGGCGCCGCCAGTCAAGGCGCGAGGACTGGTCAAGCGCTACAAGGACGTCCTCGCGGTCGACCACATCGACCTAAACGTCAGGACCGGCGACGTGTACGGGTTCCTCGGGCCCAACGGCGCCGGTAAGACCACGACGCTACGGATGGCGCTCGGTTTGATTGCCCCGACCGAGGGGACGGTCGAGCTGTTCGGACGCGACCCGATGCGATCAGGCGCTCGCGCGCTGGAGGGGGTTGCCGGGTTCGTCGAGGCTCCCCGCTTCTATCCGTATATGACGGGGCGCAAGAACCTCGAACTGCTCGCGGCACTCGACGGCGACGACGCCGGTAAACGAGTCGAGGAGGTGCTGGAGATCGTCGAGCTGGCGCCGCGCGGCAAGCACAAGGTCGGCGGCTATTCGCACGGCATGCGCCAGCGGCTGGGGATCGCGGCGGCGCTGTTGCGCCGTCCACGCCTGTTGATCCTCGACGAGCCCGCCACCGGGCTCGACCCGGCCGGAATGCGCGACATGCGCGCGCTGATCCGCCGGCTGGCCGACGAAGGGATCACCGTGCTGCTCTCCAGCCACCAGCTGCCCGAGGTCCAGGAACTGTGTGACCGCGTCGCGATCGTCGACCGCGGAAAAGTGGTCTACGAGGGCGCACTTGCCGATCTGCGCCGCCAAGGCGGAGCCAGTTACCGCCTGCGCACCACCGACGACGCGCGCGCATACGAGGTGGCACGCGGCCAATCCGGCGTTGGCGGTGCAAGCGCCGATGAGCACGGTGTTAGCTTCCAGGCCGACGAGGAGCATGTGGGTTCGCTATCGCTGGCGCTTGCTTCGGCAGGGATCGGCATTCTCGCGTTGAGCCCGCAGCTAGCCACGCTCGAGGACCTGTTCTTCCGTCTGACCGAGCAGGACGGCACAGATGGCCCTGACGTGCGCGAGGGCGATCGGAACGGCATCGCGAACGATCTCGTCAACGTGCTCGATCAGGGAGCGGGCGTCAGCCGATGAGCAGCGTCGCCTCCGCCCCTGCCGCTCCGATCACTGCGCCCCGTTCGGCTCGAGCGCCGTCGACGCTCGTTGTCTACGGCTGGGAGCTGCGCAAGCTGCGCTCCCAGAAGCGCACATACCTCGGGCTCGGGCTCGGCGTCATCCTGCCGCTGATCTTCGTGATCGTGCAGAACGTCCATCAGCAGCACGATCGTGCCGGCGACACGATCTTCGGACGCCAGATCACGCAGTCCGGGCTGGCCACGCCGGTTCTGATGCTGCTGTTCGAGTCGGTCTTCTTTTTGCCGTTGATCGCCTCGCTCGTCGCCGGCGACATCGTCGCAGCCGAGGACGGCAACGGCACCCTGAAGACGATCCTCACCCGCTCGGTCGATCGCGGACAGGTGTTCGCTGCCAAGGCACTCGCGGCCCTCAGCTACGCGGTCGTCGCCGTCTTCCTGTCGGCCGCGGTGGCCACCGTCGGCGGCGTCGCCTCGTGGGGGTTTAACCACGTCGAAACCTTCTCCGGAAGCGTCGTCTCGGCCTCCGAAGCGCTCGTGCTCGTGTTCGCCGCCAACGCCTGCTACCTGATCCCGCTGTTCGCCGTTGCCTGCATCGGCGTTCTGCTCTCCACCGCCACGCGCAACAGCACCGCATCGGTCGTCGGCACGATCGGCGTCGTGATCCTGTTGTACATCATCGCCGGCATACCGGGGCTTGAAGGGATCAAGCCGTATCTGCTCACCGAACAGTTCGAGAACTGGCACGGGCTGCTGCGCACGCCAACCGACTGGGCGCCCGTCACCCACTCGCTGTGGGTGTCGGCGCTATATGCGGTGCCATCGCTGATCGCTGGCTACCTGGTCTTCCTGCGCCGCGACGTCGCCGGCGGCTGAGACGACCGAGCGTCTTCTCTAACCAACCTCCGCCGGCGCCTCGACAGCTCCCACTTCGACCTCGCCCATCAAGCGCCGCGCCTCCTTCGGGTCGATCAGACCCGCCCCGAGGCGCATAGTGGACTCCGCCCCGCAGGCCACGCCGAAGCGCAGGCACTGGTCCGGCGCGCGGCCCTCGTAGCGCGCGGCCACGTAGCCCGCCAGGAAAGCATCGCCGGAGCCGCGGCGGGCAATCGCCTCGCGGGGCTCGATCTCGGCGCGGCGCAGAGACGACTTGCCTTCGACCAGGACGTCCGCGACGCAGCCGTCGGGCATCGTCATGATCGCCTCGCGCGGGCCCAGCTCGACGATCTCACCCACCGCCAGCAGGCGTTCCTCCTCGGTCGTGAACTCGTGGCCGACCAGCTCCTCGGCCTCGCGCACGTTGGGAGACACGACGTCCGGCTCGGCGCGAACAGCGTGCATCAGCGGGTCGCCGTCGGCGTCGACGATCGTGGTGACTTCGAGCTTTTGAAGATCGCGGATCAGGCTCGCGTACAGGTCGGGCGGCACTTCGCGCGGCAGCGAGCCAGCCAGCACGACGATCGCGGCGCCACGCGCCAGGTACAGCAGCTTGTCGCGGAACAGTTCGACCTCGGCCTCGGAGACGGCGGGGCCGCGTTCGTTGACCTCGGTCTGCTCGCCATTGGTGGGATCGAGTACCGATGTGTTCGTGCGCGACTCGTCACGGATGCGCACGAAGTCGTTGAGGATCGCCTCCTCTGTCAGCTGCTCGACGATGTGAGTCCCCGTCGCGCCGCCGGCCAGACCGGTGGCGATCACCGGCTGGCCCAACGCCTTCAGGGCGCGCGCGATGTTGACGCCCTTGCCGCCCGCCATCGTGCGCTGCTCGACGGTGCGGTGGCGCCGTCCGAGGCGGAAGTTTGGGACTGAGAGCGACTTGTCGATCGCCGCGTTGAGCGTGACCGTGATGATCATCGGTACCTCTGCTCCGCCTTCCTGCTTGTGCCCTTCAGGGTACGCCACGACACCAGATGGAACGCTCGCGTGCGCCCCCAGAGGCTAGCGAACCACGATGCGGATGATTGGAAAAAGTGCATAAATCCGCGTGCTGGCCGGAGCCGGCTGGACCCGACCGTCCGACCGGCCCGCGGCCGGCTGGAAGCCGCTACCCCGTCGAGATTCGCCAGGCCAGCTCGCGCAGGCGCTCGCTCTCGGCGCGAGCCGCATCGGCCGCCTCGCCACCCGCTTGCAGATAGGCGTTCGCGATCGATCGGGAAGCCGCGATCAAACCGCCGCAGCGACCGGGAGCAAACGCCGGCGCGAGATCCTCGACACGACCGCCTTGAGCGCCCACGCCTGGCAGTAGAAAGACCGCACTTGGCATCAACTCGCGGGCGCGCCGCAGATGGGCCGGCACGGTCGCGCCGACCACAGCGCCAACATCGCTGAAACCGCTCCCGTCGACGTGCGGGCGCCCAAGTTCCTCGGCGAGCATGGCGATCCGTTCCCATACCAGCTCGCCGCTGGCAAGTTTTAGGTCCTCGACGTCCGCGGCGCCGGGGTTGGAGGTACGCACTAGCAACAACACCGCGGCGGCGCTGGTGCGTGCCGTCTGTAGGAATGGCGTGATCGCATCGCTCCCCATCAGCGGGTTCACGGTGGCCATGTCGACACCAAGGCCCTCAACCGGGCCGAACGGCGTGTCAAGCGTTCCCATCAGCGCGGTCGCGTAGGCGCGCGCGCTGACGTCGATGTCACCTCGCTTGCAGTCGGCGATCACCAGCAACCCAGCCGAACGTGCATGCTCGACGACGGTTTGCAGGGCCTCCCACCCGGGCGCGCCCAACGCCTCGAAACGGGCCAGCTGCGGCTTGGCCGCCACACAGGCGAGGCCAGCGGAGTCGATCAACGCACGGCAGTGCGCGGCCACGGCGGCAGCGGCGCGCTGGGCGGGCGAGCCCGCGGCGGGCACGTCCAGGCCCGGCCACAGCGCCATCGGATCGGGGTCGAGCCCGAGCACGATCTGCGACTGGCGCTCACGTACACGCGCGGCCAGGCGCTCGCCGAAGCCGGGGGCGGCGACTGGCTCGATCGGACCGCCGAAATTGCCCACCTGGGCGGAAATCGGCGATGGCTGAGCAGGCATGGACACCTTCAGGAAGAATACGCGGACAAGTGGAGCTCTCCCGCGTCGCCTGGATCCTCACCGTGCTGATCGCGCTGATCACCGCGATCCTGCTGCTGCTCTCCGGCTACACCGGGTACGCGGCGTTGAGCGTCGCCGTCAGCGGCTCGGCGGCGATCAATCTCCTCTGAGCTGAGCGCTTGACGCTCGGCGCGGCTTCGAAGAGGGGGCCTTCGCACTCGGGAAGTTGTCGCAAAGGGGGGCCTTCGCACTCGCAAAGCGTCGCAAAGGGGGCCTTCGCACTCGCGAAGCGTCGCAAAGGGGCCTCAGCGCTCGGAAAGCCACTCACGCAACGTGCGCACGGCGCGGCCGCGATGGCTGAGCTCGTCCTTGCGCTCGTCGCTGAGCTGCGCGGCGCTCTGATCCGGGTGCTCGCCGGGCAGGAACGCGGGGTCATAGCCAAAGCCGCGCTCGCCT
This sequence comes from Solirubrobacteraceae bacterium, assembly GCA_035719985.1. Taxonomy (GTDB): domain Bacteria; phylum Actinomycetota; class Thermoleophilia; order Solirubrobacterales; family Solirubrobacteraceae; genus Palsa-744. The sequence goes on from DASTPN010000150.1 coordinate 17,081, forward strand.
CTCGGTTCCACCGCCAGACGGCCGGTCCAGCGGCCCTCGAAAACCCGCTCCTCCCCACTGCCCGGATCGACATAGGCCAGTGCGCACACGTATGCAAGTTCGCTACCGGCCGGCGCCTCGGACAGCAGCTTGGCGAGATTCTGGCCGTCGCTTGCATCCTCGCCCGCGTAGCGCGCCGAGCGCACGCCGGGCGCACGGCCGAGCGCGGCCGCTTCGATGCCGGAGTCATCGGCGATGCTCACTCGGCCCGTCGCGGCGGCCGCCGCACGTGCCTTGCCGAGCGCATTGGCGGCGAAAGTGTCGCCGTCCTCGGGCGGTAGCGCCACCTCATCGGGCAAAACGTCGACCTCGACGCCCGGCAACAGGCGTTCGAACTCGCGGCGCTTGTGCTCGTTGCGCGTTGCCAACAGCAATCGCATTGGCGAAGCGACACGCTCGCTGCTCCCACTCATCCGGCGGCGGCGTCGAGCGCCTGCTGCTGAAAGCCACGCAAGCGCTCGATTCCGGCCTCGGCCAGCGCGAGCAGCTCGTCGAGGTGAGCGCGCGAGAGCGGTGTGCGCTCAGCCGTGGCCTGCACCTCGACCAAACCACCGTCGCCGGTCATGACGACGTTGGCGTCGACCTCAGCCTGTGAGTCCTCGCTGTAGTCGAGGTCGAGCAGCGCTCGAGCACCGACAATCCCGCAAGAGACCGCCGCCACCGAGCCGGTCAGCGGCGAGCGGGCGAGCAAACCCTTCTCCTGCAGCGACACGCACGCCAGTGCCAGCGCCACATAGGCGCCTGTGATCGACGCGCAGCGGGTGCCGCCGTCGGCCTGCAATACATCGCAGTCGAGGTAGATCGTTCGTTCGCCGAGCGCGTCGAGGTCGATCACCGCTCGCAGCGAGCGGCCGATCAGGCGTTGGATCTCGACCGAGCGACCGTCCAAACGGCCCTTGGAGATGTCTCGCTGCTTGCGATCGCCCGTGGAGGCCGGCAGCATCCCGTACTCGGCCGTCAGCCAGCCACGACCCTTGCCCGCCATCCAGCGCGGCACACTCTCCTGGGCGGAGGCAGTGCAGATCACTCGTGTCTCCCCGGCGCAGATCAGCGCCGAGCCGGTGGCCGGGCGCACGAAACCGGGCTCGATCTCGATCGGCCGCAGGTCTGCCGACTCGCGGGCGTAGGAGCGCTCACCGGTCTGCCCCGTAGCGCTCATGCCGGCGCTCCAGCGGCGCTCGCCGCCACATGCTCGACCTCGCCCAACGGCATCTGCAAGAAACGCGTGCCCAGCTCACGGAAAGCCTCGACGTCACCGGTGCACAGGAAGCTGTAATCGCCCTCGCCATCGACGCGCGTGTTGCTCAAGGTGCGCGTGGAGAGCGCGTGCTCAACCTGGCGCGCAAGCGCGCCACCGGAGCTGACCAGCGTCACGTCCGGGCCAAGCATCCGCTGCAACATCGGGCTGATCAGCGGGTAGTGCGTGCAGCCGAGGAT
>DASTPN010000151.1:0-10179 GCA_035719985.1 Solirubrobacteraceae bacterium
CGTGGACACCGTGGTCGGATGAACCACGGAAGGTGCCGAGCCCGAGGTCTCGCGGAGGTCGGGGCCCGATCAGGGCTTAGTCGAGCCCGGCACGACGAGCTACAGCCGGGCGAGGATGCGGAGCACCGGATAAACTTGACCGCGATGGTCTCTGACGCTGGCATTCAGGATAGCTGCGAGGCCGCTTCGTCGATCCATGGAGCGTGCGGCGAGTTCGGCGACACGCTCGTCTTCGCCGAGGACCTACAGGCTCGAGTGCGGGAGCTGGCGGCCGCGATCTCGCGCGACTACGTAGGCAGGCGATTGCTGCTGGTCTGTGTGCTCAAGGGCGCCGTCCTGTTCCTGGCCGACCTGATGCGCCACATCGACATCCCGGTCGAGGTCGACTTCATGGCGGTCGCATCCTACGGCTCGGCGACGGACTCCTCCGGCGTCGTGCGCATCCTCAAGGACCTCGACACGCCGCTTGAGGGTCGCGACGTGCTGATCGTCGAGGACATCGTGGACTCCGGCCTGACGCTGCAGTACCTGCTGCGCAACCTGGGCTCGCGTGACCCGGCGTCGCTGGAGGTCTGCGCGCTCCTGACCAAGCCCTCGCGGCGCAAGGTCGACCTGCCGGTGCGCTACGTGGGCTTTGAGATCCCCGACCAGTTCGTCGTCGGCTATGGCCTGGATCACGCCGAGCGCTACCGCAACCTGTCGTACGTGGCAGCGCTGAGAGCCTGACGGCACTCGGGCGCCGGCCGCGGCGCTTCGTGGCCTCCGATCGAGCGTCGCAGAGCTGGCGCTCGACTCGCCGCTGGCTGGCCAGACGGCCAAACCGACGGAAAATCTGCCTTCCCGTGGTAGTCTGGGGGACTGGCGGGCATGACCCTGCTGCGCTCGCCAGCGCACCCAAGGACACCGCAGAGCCATGAGCCGATTCTTCAAGAGCGCCGCGTTCCCGATCCTGATCGTAGTCGTGATCGCCTTCTTCGCGGCGAAGCTGATCGGCGGGTCGCAGCCCAAAGGGCCTGAACACACCTACCAGACGTTGGTGGCGCAGGACATCCCCAACCACCAGGTTGCCTCGGCGGATGTCAAAACGAAAGACAACTCCGTCTCGATCACGCTCAAAAACAAAGAAAAATACGAAGTCGGCGTGTTCGACCAGCAGGTGCCACGGCTGGAAGAAGAACTGAAGAAGTCCGGCGCCAAGTTCAACATCGAAGCGAACAAGACGAGCATTTGGCCGTCGCTGCTCAGCTTCGGTCTGCCGCTGATCCTGATCCTCGGCTTCTGGTTCTTCTTGATCAACCAGATGCAGGGCGGCGGCTCGCGGGTGATGAGCTTTGGCAAGTCGCGCGCCAAGCGCCTGTCGGCCGACTCGCCGAAGATCACCTTCCGCGACGTCGCCGGCGTGGACGAGGCGGTCGAGGAGCTACATGAGATCAAGGAGTTCCTGGAGAACCCGAAGAAGTTCCAGGCGCTCGGCGCCCGGATTCCGACCGGCGTGCTGCTGTACGGCCCGCCCGGCACCGGCAAGACGCTGCTCGCGCGCGCCGTCGCCGGCGAGGCGGGGGTGCCGTTCTTCTCGATCTCGGGCTCTGACTTCGTTGAGATGTTTGTCGGCGTCGGCGCCTCGCGCGTAAGGGACTTGTTCGAGCAGGCCAAGCAGAACAGCCCTTGCATCATCTTTATGGACGAGATCGACGCCGTCGGTCGTCACCGTGGCGCTGGCCTCGGCGGTGGGCACGACGAGCGCGAGCAGACGCTCAACCAGCTGCTGGTCGAGATGGACGGCTTCGAGGCCAAGGACAACATCATCATGATCGCGGCCACCAACCGCCCGGACATTCTCGACCCGGCCCTGCTGCGCCCGGGCCGCTTCGACCGCCAGATCGCCGTCGATCGCCCCGACCGCAAGGGGCGGGCGAAGATCCTCGAGGTGCACACGCGCGGCAAGCCGCTGGCGAAGGTGATCGACATCGACGCTTTGGCGGGCCAGACCCCCGGCTTTACCGGCGCGGACCTCTCCAATCTGATCAACGAGGCGGCGCTGCTCGCCGCCCGCACCGGAAAGCGCGAGATCGGCCAGGAAGAGCTCGAGGAGGGGATCATGCGTGTGATCGCCGGCCCCGAGAAGAAGACGCGCGTCATGAGTGAGAAGGAGCGACTGATCACGGCCTACCACGAGATGGGCCACGCGATCGTCGGCCACTTCCTCGAGTTCTCAGACCCAGTCCACAAGATCTCCGTCATCTCTCGTGGCCAGGCGCTCGGCTACACGATCTCGATGCCCCAGGAGGACCGCTTCCTGACCACTCGCGCCGAGCTCAACGACACGATGGCGATGACGCTCGGCGGTCGTGCTGCTGAGGAGCTTGTCTTCAACGAGATCACGACCGGCGCCTCCAACGATCTGGAGAAGGTGACCGCGACTGCCAAGCAGATGGTGATGCGCTTCGGCATGTCCGAGAAGCTCGGCCCGCGCGTGTTCGGTCACGAGCACGGTCAGCCATTCCTCGGCCGCGAGTTCTCGACCGAGCCCGACTACTCCAACGAGATCGCGCGCGAGATCGACGACGAGGTTCGTCGCATCGTCGAGTCAGCGCACCAGCGCGCGCGCACGATCCTGACCGACCACAAAGCGGACCTGGAGAAGATCTCCGAGATCCTCGTCAAGCGTGAGACGATCGAGAAGGAGGAGTTCCTGGCCCTGCTCGACGGCAAGAACGAGGTCGAAGTGTTCGGCGCTGAGGAGCCGCCGGCGCCTGAGCTGCCGGTCCCCCCGGCGACCCCTGCCGATCGCGCGGGTCGTGAAGCCCCGCGGCCGCTTCCACGCCCGGGATTGGCGGGCGGCGCGGCGGACATGCGTGGAGGCGACCCCGAGCCTCCCAAGCTCACCTGACTGGTTCGCCGCAGCTGCATCCCCATCGCCTGATGGGGATTGTGAACGTAACGCCCGATTCGTTCTCGGATGGGGGACTGTTCTTGGAGACGGACGCCGCGGTTTCGCACGGGCTGGAGCTGGTCGCCCAGGGCGCCGACATCCTCGACGTCGGTGGCGAATCGACCAGGCCCGGAGCAGAGCCGGTGCCGCTCGCTGAGGAGTTGCGGCGAGTGCGGCCGACGGTCGAGGCGCTAAAGGCGCTCGCTCCAGGTGTCCAGGTCTCGATCGACACGTCCAAGGCCGCCGTCGCCAAGGCCGCGTTGGATATGGGCGCGAGCTTCGTCAACGATGTCACCGCCCTGCGCGGCGATCCGGAGATGGCCGCCGTGGTCGCCGACAGCGCCGCCGATTGCTGCCTAATGCATATGCTCGGCGAGCCAGGCACGATGCAGCATGGCCCGCGCTATGTGGATGTGGTGGACGAGGTCAGGTCATTCCTGGAGGAGCGGATGACCTTCGCGGTCGGTGAGGGCATTGCCGAGGAGCGGATCCTGCTCGACCCTGGCATTGGCTTCGGCAAGACGGCTGCACACAATCTGGAATTGCTGCGGCGTCTAGAGGAGTTGGTGGCGCTAGGTCGGCCGGTTGTCATCGGGACCTCGCGCAAGAGCTTTCTGGGAGAGGGCGATCGTCTGCCTGGGACGATCGCAACGAACGTGCTGGCGCTCGAGCGCGGTGCGTCCGTCTTTCGCGTCCACGACGTCGCCCCCGTGGCGGCCGCCTTGGCGAGCGCGACTGCTACGTTGACCGGCACGTGGACGGCGAGCGAGGCGATGACTTGAGCGACGAGGGACAGACGGGGCGGCCCGAGCACGACGACGAGGAAGATCACGAGTCGCTCGAAGACGTCGAATCCTCATACGAGGATGACGAGGACGAGGAGGAGGACGGCCTCGAGACCGTCACTATCGAGATCTCTGGCCTCTCGCTCTACACGCACCACGGCGTCAGCGAGGCCGAGCGCGAGATCGGCCAGCGTCTGCTGATCGACCTGCGCCTGGACGTGGGCGAATCCGATGCCACCGTCACCGACAGAATCGAGGACACCGTCGACTACGGCGAGGTCTGCCAGTTGGTGGCCTTGGTTGCTCAACAACGCTCCTACCGCACGCTCGAGCGCTTGTGCAGCGCGATCGCCGACCGCCTGCTCTCGGACTTCGAGTTGGACGGCGTGTGGGTAAAGGCTTCAAAGCCCGAGCCGCCGATCCCGCTGCCGGTGGAGGACGTCTCCGTGGAGGTTTGGCGCGAGTCGGGAGAGTAGGTCGCGCGTTTGGCGTGAGGCGGGGATAGGTCACGCGGTCGGTGTGGGCGCGGGTCGGGAGCAGGTCGTGCGGTCGAGGTTTGGCACGAGGCGGGAGGTGGGTCGCGGGTCTGCCACGCGGACGAGACGCCCGCTTGCGCGACACGATCGTCCAAGGCCCCCTTTTCCTATTGTCAACCACCTAGTCTTTCGTGTCGGCGAGCGACCCACAAGCCGACGTCCGCTTGACAAGTTAGTTAGTGGTCACTAATCTAGCGGCCGTGATCGAGTACTTGTCCTCGCTGGCCCTCACCCGCTCGCGGCGGGTGCTGTTGATTGCGGGTGTGGTCTTTCTGGCTGCGGCGGCGGTTGGTGCGCCGGTTGTGACGCTGCTAAAGAGCGAAAACTCCGACTTCCAGGACCCCACTTCGCAGAACCAGCAAGTCCTCCGGGCGATCGAACACGCCACCGGGCAGACTGCCACTTACGGCGTAGCCGTGCTCGTGCCCAGCGCCGGCGATATCCGTACCGACATCGTCGCCCAGCGCGAGAGTGTGCGGGTGGCCGCGCTGCTCTCCAAGCAGCCGGGCTTTCAACGCGCGATCGACTATCCGGCTACGCACCTGGCTGAGTTGGTCTCGCGCAACGGCCGGATCACGCTTGTGCTGGCGGCGTTTGCCAACCGCGATTACTCCACCCGGGCGGTCGAGAGGATTCGCCCGCTTGCCGGTCGGGGCGTGCGCTTCGGCGGCAACGACGTGGCCTTCAACCAGATCAACAAATCGACCTCGTCAGACCTGCAGCGCGCGGAGATGCTCGCGTTCCCGATCCTGCTGTTGCTCTCTTTTTGGGTGTTCCGCGGCCTGGTCGCCGCGGCGCTGCCACTGCTGGTCGGCGGCTTTGCGATCGTGCTGACGTTCCTGCTGTTGCGCTTGGTCGACGCGGGCATCGCGCCGCTGTCGATCTTCGCGGTCAACCTCGTCACGGGTATGGGCCTGGGTCTGGGGATCGACTACAGCCTGTTTGTGCTCGCGCGCTATCGAGAGGAGCTGGCCGGGGGCGCCGACACAGGCGCGGCTATCCGCAGGACGCTGCAGACGGCGGGTCGAACGGTGCTCTACAGCTCGCTGACAGTCGCAGGCGCCCTGGCTTCGATGCTCGTCTTTCCGCTGCGCTTCCTGTACTCGATGGGTGTCGGCGGCGCGCTTGTCGCCCTGTGTGCCGGCGCCGTCTCGCTCTTGGTGCTGCCGGCCGTGTTGGTGGCGCTCGGTCCGCGCATCGACGCGCTCGCGCCCGCACGCTTGCAGCGCAGCGCGGCCGCCAATGCGCGAGCTGGCGAGAGCGGCGCTTGGTACCGCCTCGCGCGCGGCGTGATGCGTCGCCCCGGGCTGGTCGCCTTTACGACTGCCGCCGTGCTGCTGGTGGCCGCGATCCCATCGCTTCGGGTTGCGCTCGCGCCCGCCGACGCACACGTCCTGCCGGCCTCCTCAGAAGCGCGCCGGCTGGCTCAGACACTCACCAACGAGTTCCCGGTCGATGCCTCGCAGACGATCACGATCGTCGTTCGCGCCCCCGTCGCGGCCAGCCGCCAGGTCGCCGCGATCGCCGCTCGGGCGAGCCAGATCGCCGGGAAGCAGGCGTCGGTGGCGCCACCGCGTTATCTCGCGCGCGGCCTGTGGCAGATCGAACTGCAGCCACGAGGGGTGGACGGAGCCCCTGCCAACCAGGCGCTCGTCAGGCGGCTGCGGACGATCGGCCCGGCGCCGAGCTTGCTCGTAGGTGGCGCGACGGCGTGGTTCGTTGACCAGAAGGCGGCGATTTCCGCACACCTGCCGCTAGCGCTGGGGATCCTTGCGATCGTCACGGCCGGCTTCCTGTTCTTGATGACGGGTTCGCTGATATTGCCGGTGATGGCGCTCGCGATGAATTTGTTGACAGTTGCGGTCGCCGCCGGCCTACTCGTGCTGATCTTCCAAGACGGCCATCTGTCGAGCCTGTTTGGCTTCACCCCGATTGGTGGCCTGGAGGAGTCAAATCTGGTTCTGCTGTTCATCCTCGCCTTTGCGTTGTCCACCGACTATGGCGTGTTCCTGTTTGGCCGCATCAAGGAGGCCCACGACGGCGGTCTGGCCACGCGTGATGCGGTCGCCTTCGGCTTGGAGCGCACCGGCAGGTTGGTGACGGCCGCGGCCATGCTGTTCTGCGTGGCTCTGGGCGCGTTCACAACGTCGCACATCTTCTTCGTCAAGCAGCTAGGCGTCGGCGTTCCGCTGGCAGTGGCGATCGACGCGACGATCGTGCGGGCGCTGCTTGTGCCGGCTCTGATGGGCCGATTGGGCGAGTGGACGTGGTGGGCGCCGCGTCCGCTACGGCGCCTGCATAAGCGGTTTGGCTTGAGTGAGGGCGCTATCCCCGAGCCAAGCGGGGCGTAAGCGTTTTGCCGTAGCCTCCGCCCGCATGCCTACACGCAGCGGCCTGCTTGGCCTCGGATCGAATGTCGGCAACCGCCGCGCTCAGTTGCAGTCGGCTGTCGACGCCTTGTCCTCGATCGGGGTGCGGGTGCTTGCCGCCTCCTCGGTCTATGACACCGACCCGGTGGGGGAGGTGCTCGATCAGCCGTCGTTCCTGAACGCCTGCGTGTTGGTGGAAACCGAGCTCGAGCCGCTGGAGCTGCTGGACAATGTCAAGCGCTTGGAGGCGACGCTTGGACGCGAACAGGGGGGTGCTCGCCACGGTCCGCGCGCGATCGACATCGACATCCTGCTGCTCGGCGAGGTCGAACTCTCGCACGAGCGGATGATCCTGCCGCATGAGCAGGCGCTCTCGCGGCGGTTTGTGCTCGTGCCGGCGCTGGAGCTCGACTTCGAGCTGGCCACCCCCGACGGCCGACGCCTGTCCGATGCTCTGGCGGTGCTGCCGGTCAGCGAAGGCGTTCGTCTGGCGGGCCCACCTTTGTCGCTCTGACGGGAAGGGATCGCGCCTGTGCGGCGTCTTAGCTCTCGACCGGCCCATTCATGTGGCCGCGCGGTCTCACCGCGACCGTCAACGACCAAGGAGCCTCAATGATCAAACCGACTTTCGGCCTAATCGCCGTGTTGGGCGCAACAGCCGTGGTGGCCGCCGGCTGCGGTTCGAGCAAATCATCCAGCGCTACATCGGCCGCTTCGGCTTACCCGAGCGAAACGACAAGCAGCGCAGCGGCGAGCACCCCGGCCGCCACGACAACGGCCGCGAGCACCCCGGCGAGCGGTGGCGGCACAGTCGTGGCGGTAAAGCACGCTTCCAAACTCGGCACGATCCTCGCCGCCGGCTCCAAGAAGCTGACCGTGTACATGTTCGAGGGCGACAAAGGCGCCGCGTCGAGCTGCTCTGGCGCCTGCGCGTCGGTGTGGCCTCCCGTGACTACCAATGGCGGTCCGAGCGTCTCGGGCGCGGCGAGCTCAGCCGACCTCGGCACAATCACGCGCTCGGACGGCACGACACAGGTCACCTACAAGGGCCATCCGCTGTACTTCTTTGCCCGAGACAAAGACTCAGGCGACGCCTACGGCCAGGGTGTCCACGGCTTTGGCGCCGACTGGTATGTCCTGAAGCCGAGCGGCGACAAGGTGGATGACTCCTAAGCGTCTGAGACAGACGCCGAAAGCCTGAGGCCGAGCGTGGTTCAAGCCTGAGGCCACGTAATGCCCGGGACGGGGCGGGTCGCGACGGGGGAGGCTGGCTCCCCGCTTTCGGCCCGCCCCGGATCAATCCCTCTAATAGCCAGGTGGCGGGGTGGGTTCTGTCGGCGGGCTCGGGCTCGGAGCGGTTGGCGTCGAGCCGGCGCTGTTCGTTGCGGAGAGTACGTGCCAAATCCCGCCGAAGCTGTGAATGTGCTCGCCATTCGCTTCGCCTTTGGTTGTGTCGCCGGCGTAGCGGTAGAGCGGCAGGCCGCCGAGCGTAACCTGCAATACGCTTTTTGCGCGGTGCAGAATCGACAGCCGCCCGTGGACGCCCGGTCCCGCTTTCAGCTTGGTCTTGATCGAGCGGACCGTCAGCGGTTTCCAGACGGCTAGGCATTCGCTGCTCTTGCACAGGAGGTGACGCGTTGTCTCGGGGCTCAGAGCGTAGAGCGTGCGCCCCTGGGCGTCGACGACGATCTGTTTTCCGAGCGTCGAGTTAGACGCCGAGGTGACCGTGAGGCCGCTGCCAAGTGCCGTCGCGGCGAGCGACAGAGCAAGCACGGCTGTCACGGCAGCGCTCAGCATCGTGAGCCTGGACGTACGTTGGTGGCGCGAGGCACGCACGATCGGCTGTTCGTGTGAATTGTTCATCGGGTCTCCTTACATGGTGGCCGTTGCCTGAGCTGACGCACGGCAAGTGGTCAGTGCACGATCACCTTGCCGACCATGCCTTCTTTGACGTGGATCGTGCAGTGGTAGTTGAACGTGCCCGCTTTGGTGAAGCGGACGCTAAACGACCCACTCCCCATAGTTTTAGATTTGAAGCCGCTGCCGGTGACGTTATGCCTTTCGCCTTTGTCGCGCCACAGCCAGGTAACGGTGTCGCCGCGTTTGATGCTGAGCGCGGCGGGGTGGTAGCGGATGTGTGACAGGGTTACGTCGTGTACGGCGCTCGTGTGGGCGCCGCCGCCGGCGGCGAGCGCCGGGATCGCGGCGGCGCCGAGAAGCGCTGTGATCGCCACTGCGCCGGTGAGCATTCTTGATTTCATTGTGGTTCTCCTCTCTAAAGCCTTTCCCAACAGACGCCGCCGGCACGCCGATCTTCCCAACTCAAGCCGCGTGAGAATGCTCGCTGCCCCAGCTGGCGAGGTTCAGCAGCGTGCGCGGACTGACGCCACGCCCGGCCATCACGCATAGATGCCCACCGCGCCGCCAGACGATGACGTTGGCGCCGTCCTGGGAGCTGAGCCGGTAGGAGACTCCCCAACGGTGCACAAGGCTGCCGCTGCCGCTTGCCGGCGCCGGTCCCGCGACGATTGCATAGCCAACGCGCTGCCCGCCGGCGTTTGAGTAGAAGATAGTGGTGACCGCGCGTCCGCCCAAGGTGTCGCTGCGCGCACCGCTGTCGCGCCAGCCGAAGCGCTCCTTCCAGTAGGGGAAGGCTACCCCGCTGACGGAGGCCGCCAGCTCGCTGCGGTCGCTGGCGCTCTCGCTGGGCGCCGGCAGCGTGGCGGGGCTGAGAGCCAGCGCTGCCGCGGATTGGGTATCGAGGCCGGTCGAGCTACCGCCCGGGTGGATCGCAGCGATTGTGATTGCGGCCACAAGCGCCAGCGCCGTGGCGCCCGCAAAGGCCAGGCCAAGCGGCGAGGGGTGGCGTCGGGCGGGTGTGAAGCGCCGTCGCAGCGAAGCGGCGAGCGGCGAGCGGCGCGCGTCGGCAGCGCTGCCCGTCGCCTCCGCGGCGGCCATCATTGCGATGCGCTCGTGTAGCGACTCCGGCGCCTTGACGGTGGCAGCTAGTCTCGCGATGTCGGCTTCGGTGATATTGGGTTTGCGTTCGCTCATACCTATCCCTGCTCAGCAAGACGCTCGCGCATCCCACTACCTTCCCGTCCGGTTGCGACGTTGGCCTCCGGCGCCCGCGGGGCCGGCTCGGTGTCGCCCCCCAGAGCGGTGACCACCTGCTTACGGGCTCGGAACAGACGCGTGGTGATCGTGGCCTCGCGCGCTCCGAGCGCCTCTGCCGCCTCGCGGTAGGAGAGGCCGAGCATGTCCACGGCCACCAGCGCCAGCCGGAAGTCCTCCGGCAGTTCGGCCACGGCGCGGTAGAGCTCCTGCACCTCGAGCGCGTGCTCAGGTTGGGCGCCGGTCCGATCGTCGGCTGCGATCCCCTCTTCGAGTGTCGCAGCGGTCTGCGGCCGGCGCGAGGCAGTGCGCCGCGAAGTAAGGAACGTGTTGCGCAGGACCTTCATCAGATAGCCCAGCTCGTCGCCATGGAGCTGCCGCGGCCGCGACAGTACCCGCGCGAAGGTTTCCTGGACGAGGTCCTCGGCGTCCTCCTTGGAGCC
>DASTPN010000152.1:0-4426 GCA_035719985.1 Solirubrobacteraceae bacterium
TGGGGCTTCGCGCATTTCACGCTGGCCCTGCCGCTGTCCTCGACGCTCGTGCTGCGCCGCCGTTTTGACCCCGAGGACACATTGCGCGCGGTCGCCCAGCATCGCGCCACCGCTCTGGCCGTCGTGCCGGTGATGCTGCAGCGGATGCTCGAGCTGCCGGCAGAGACGATCGCCCGCTACGACGTCAGCTGCCTGAAGATCATCGCGCTCAGCGGCTCAGCGCTGCCGGGCGAGCTCGCGATCCGTGCGATGGACACGTTCGGAGACGTGCTCTACAACCTGTACGGCTCGACCGAGGTGGCGTGGGCGACGATCGCCACGCCGGCCGACCTGCGCGCCGCGCCGGGGACGGCCGGCAAGCCGCCGATGGGGACCGTCGTCAAGCTGCTGGACGAGCAGGGCCACGAGGTGCCGCGGGGGGAGAATGGGCGCATCTTCGTCGCCAATGAGATGGTCTTCGAGGGTTATACGGGCGGCGGCGGCAAGGAGATCATCTCGGGCCTGATGAGCACGGGCGACGTTGGCCGCATGGACTCTGCCGGGCGCCTGTTCGTGGATGGCCGCGACGACGAGATGATCGTCTCCGGCGGCGAGAACGTGTTCCCGCGTGAGGTCGAGGACCTGCTCGCGGACCACGAGGGAATCGAGGAGGCGGCGGTGATCGGTGTCGAGGACGAGGAGTTCGGCCAGCGTCTGAAGGCATTTGTCGTGACCCGTAACGGTGCGACGCTCGACGCCGCCGCGGTGCAGGACTACGTCAAGCACAACCTCGCGCGCTACAAGGTCCCGCGCGACGTCGTCTTTCTTGATCAACTGCCGCGCAACGCCACAGGCAAGGTGCTCAAGCGCGAGCTGCCGAGAGAGCCGTGAGCGCTTCGCCATACTGCGTCCTACCGATTGGAGATCGATGGGATCTCCAATCGGCCAGCTCGCGTGCTCGCGCACGCCACGCTCACTGCGTCCTTGTCTGGCTCGACTCACGGCCCTCTCGATTCGTCTGAACGATCTCGGTCCTACTCTGATCGTGTGAGCGTTTCCGCGCACGATCTCGACCTTGGCAGTCTGCGCCTGAGCTCAGGAGAGGGCCGGCGGCTCGACCTGCCCGTGCGGATCGAGCCGCTGCAACTGGGCGGTGAGCGCTATGGCGCCGACCCAGACCAATTCCCTGCTCGTCTGGATGTGTCACGGATGACGGGCAACGGCTACGCCCTGCGCCTGCGCTTCGCAACGAGCATCGCCGGCCCCTGCATGCGCTGCCTGAAGGACGCCCGTCGCGAGATCGACGTCGATGCGCGCGAGGTCAATGTGCCTGGCGGTGGCGAGGAGCTCTCGAGTCCCTATGTCAAAGAGGACACACTCGACCTGTTCGCTTGGGCGCGCGACGCCTTCGCGCTGGCGCTGCCGACGCAGATCATCTGTCGCGAGGACTGCGCGGGCCTGTGCCCGGTCTGCGCCGCGGATCTGAACGAGGCCGGCCCCGAGCACACACACGAGCGTGAACCCGATCCGCGCTGGGAGAAGCTGCGCGAACTGAAGCTCGACTAATACCCTGGTAGCCTGTGGCGCCGATATGGCGGTCCCCAAGAAAAAGCAGTCGCATAGTCGCACAGCCCTGCGGCGTGCCAACCACAAGATCGCGGCGCCCTCGGTCAACGCATGTCCGCGTTGCCATTCGCCGCGCAGGCCGCACCGTGTGTGTCCGGTGTGCGGGACCTACGCAGGCCGCGAGATCGTCGCCCCCGAAGCGCACGAACACGACCACGATCACGAGTAGCGCCGTTAAGCAATCGCCGGTAGTCGCGGTCGATGCAAATGGCGCCGACCTAGGTCCTACTGAGGTCGCCGCCGCAGTCGCGCTTGCGGCCGCGCGCGGGACACGAGTTCTGCTTTTCGGTCCGGCTGCGCAGATCGGTGAGGTGCCAGAGGGAGTGGAGTTGATCGACGCGCCGGTGTCGATAGCTAAGAGCCCGGATCCCGTACGCGCGGTCCGCTCCACTCCCGATGCCTCGATTGTGCAGGCCACAAAGGCGATTGGTGAGGGGCGAGCCCAGGCGCTTGTGTGCGCCGGCGGCACCGGGGCGGCATTGGCGGCGGGGCTTTTCAACATCAAGCGCGCAGCCGGTATCCATCGCCCGGCTCTGGCTCTGCCGATTCCCGTCCCGAACCGGCCGGTGACCCTGCTTGACGTTGGAGCCAACGACCAGGCTCGGCCTGAGCACCTAGTCCAGTTCGCCTATATGGGCGCTGCCTTTGCAACCGCTGTGCTTGGAGTGCACGAACCGCGTGTTGGACTGCTCTCAAATGGGGAGGAGCGCTCGCGTGGCAGCGAGCTAGTGCTGGCGGCCGGTGCGGAGTTGGAGCAGCGCGCGGGTGTGCTGCGCTTCGTAGGGCACATAGAGGGCGATGGCCTCGTCGCCGGCGCGGCTGACGTGGTCGTCACCGACGGCTTTACCGGCAACATCGCGCTGAAGCTGATGGAGGGCGTCTCGCAGACGATGCTCAGCGCGGTGCGCGGCGCAGCAACTTCCTCCTTGCGCGGGAAGCTTGGCGGACTACTGCTGCGGCCGGCCCTGCGCGGCTTTCGCGACGAGATCGACCCCGAGGGCCAGGGCGGCGCCTACTTGCTTGGCCTGCGCCGCCTGGCCGTGATCCCGCACGGCCGCTTCTCCCGCCACGGCTTCGCGCAGGCGATCGCGCGCGCTGAGCTGGGGGCGCGCGAGGATGTCGTCGGGGCCACCCATGCGGCGCTCAGCCAAGCCGGCGTGCTGCGGCGCGCGGCTGGGCGGGCTCGGACATCCGGCGATCCGGCTAGCCTGCCCGGCCAATGACGCGCGAGCAGGTCTTCCTTCTGATCCAGGCCCACCTGGCCGACGAGCTCGACGTCGAGCCGCAGCGGATCGAGGACTCAACCCGCTTCAAGGAGGACTTGGAGGCCGACTCGCTCGACCTGTACACGCTCGTGCAGGAGCTCGAGGACACCTACGATGTGCGCATCTCAGACGAGCAGGCGGCAGACATTCTCACGGTCGGCCAGGCCGTGGACTTCGTCGTGGCAAACTCAGGAGCATGAGCGAACTGGCGACCGTGACCGAGAACGGCAGCGTGCAGCTGCTGCGCTCGCTGCTCGACGAGTTGCCCGAGGAGCTAGCGCGCCAGGTGTTCACACACGCCTCCTGGACCGAGCGCCGCAGCGACTCCTATACCCGCCTTGCCTTTCTCGGCGACAGCGTGCTATCGCTGGCGATCACAACGCATCTGTATCCGCGCTTGGAGGCCGAGCGCTTCGGTGCCGGCCGCCTGACGAAGATCCGCGCCCAGGCCGTCTCTGGACGCTCCTGTCGCTCGGTGGCCGAACGCCTGGATGTGGGTGAGCGCCTGCGCGCCGCCGCTCCCGAGAGCGGTGAGGGCCGCCAAGTCGGGATGCTCGAGACAGAGCGGGTGCTGGCCTCGGTGATCGAGGCCGTTATCGGCGCCTGCTACCTGCACTCGGGCTATGAAACGACTGCCGAGGCCGTTGTCGAGGCGTTCTCGCCGGAGATCGAGCATGCGCTCGACCATCCCCTGGACTTCAAGTCGGCCCTTCAGGAGCAGCTTGCCCGTCGCGGCGAGACGGTCGCCTACGCGGTGACCGACGAGCACGGCCCGCCACACGACCGCACCTTTGTGGTGGCGGCGATGCTCGACGGTAAGCCGATCGGCAGCGGTAGTGGGCGCAGCAAGAAGCACGCCGAGCAGCAGGCGGCCAGCCAGGCGCTGGAGAGCCTAGCCAAAGCCTGATGCACCTGAAGTCGCTGACGCTCAAGGGCTTCAAGTCTTTTCCTGAGCGCACACGCCTCGACTTCGGGCCAGGCGTGAGCGTGGTCGTCGGTCCCAACGGCTCGGGCAAGTCAAACGTCACCGACGCGCTGCTGTGGGCGATGGGAGAGCAGTCGCCGCTTGCGATCCGCGGCTCCTCGATGCAGGACGTGATCTTCGGCGGTGGTCGCGGCGTACAGGCGCGCAGTTCCGCTGAGGTTGAGATCGTGCTCGATAACTCCGACGGGACGCTCGACGTGCCACTCTCAGAGATCTCGATCGTGCGCCGCCTGGACCGCTCGGGCGAGGGCGAGTACCGCCTCAACGGCGCGCGCTGCCGCCTGGTCGACGTGATCGAGGTGCTCTCCGACACCGGCCTTGGCAAGGAGACCCACTCGGTTATCTCTCAAGGTCGCGTCGAGGCGATCGTGATGTCAAAGCCGCGCGATAGGCGCCTGTTGATCGAGGAGGCCGCCGGCCTTGGCAAGCACCGCAAGCGCCGCCGCCGCGCTCAGCTCAAGCTCGAGCGCACGCAGGAGAACCTCGACCGTGCGCTTGACGTCGAGCGCGAGGCGCGCACGCGCCTGCGCCCGCTCAAGCGCCAGGCCGAGGCTGCCGAGCTGCACGCGCG
>DASTPN010000153.1:0-5135 GCA_035719985.1 Solirubrobacteraceae bacterium
AAGGCGACCGGGCGGCCGTCGATCTCACCGATGCCGGTCACCACACCGTCCGCGCCGAGACCATCCTCGTTCCAGTTGGCCAGCAGCGCCTCCTCGGAGAACGAGCCCTCGCCTGTCTGCCGGTGCCCTTTAGGGTGCGCCCCGTCATGGGGTGTGCCCCCTTGTGGGGTGTCCAGTAGCAAGGCGACGCGCTCGCGCACCGGCAGCTTGCCCTGCTCAGCCGCCTTCTCGCGGTGGCGCTCGGGGCCACCAGCCAGCGCGCGGGCAGTAGCTTGGCTCAGGTCTGACATCGACGCCGCAGCCTACTGGGCGCCCTAACAAAGAGACAACGAAAGGTTTGCGGCAGCCTGGCGTCCCTTGGATGAGAGCCGTCTACAGAAGGAGGCATGCTCATGTCCAATCCAGCCACTGGCTACTTACCTCGAGCCGTTGCTCCGACGCGCAAGCGCCAGAGAGCCGCCAAACACGCAGTGAAGACGACGCCGTCGCTGCTGCTGGCGCTGCTTGCCCTCGTCATGCTCGTCCCCGGCGCCGCGCTCGCCTTCGATCGGCCGTTCATCGGGGGGTTCTCCACGATCTCCCAGATCGGCAGCACCGTGCCGGCCAACGGCGACGTGAATCCCTACGGGATCGTGAACGTGCGCAAGAGCGTCGGGGCGCTGGTAAAGGGGGACGTGCTGATCAGCAACTTCAACAACTCTGAAAACCTGCAGGGGACGGGCACCACGATCGTGCAGATGGCGCCAAACGGAGGGCTGTCCGTATTCGCCCAGATCGATCCGGCCACCCTCCCCGGACCGTGCCCGGGCGGCGTCGGGCTGACGACAGCGCTCGCAATCCTGCCGCGCGGCTTTGTCGTCGTCGGCAGCCTGCCCACCTCCGACGGGATGTCAGCCACCGCGCAGGCGGGATGCCTGATAGTGCTCGACAAGCATGGCAACGTGGTCGAGACGATCTCGGGACCCCCGATCAACGGACCCTGGGACATGACGTCCGACGGAGGAGAAGGCGCGAATGCGACGCTGTACGTGACCAACGTGCTCAACGGCACGGTCGAATCGGGCGAAACGCCGACGGAACAGGGGACCGTCGTGCGCGTGAGCTTGCGCATCGACAATCGCCGCCCACCGGCAGTGAAGGCGATGAACGTGATCGCCGGCGGCTTCCCGGAGCGCACCGATCCCGCCGCGCTCGTAGTTGGGCCCACCGGAGTCGCGCTCGGCAACGAAGGGACGTTGTACGTGGCCGACACCCAGGACAGCCGCATCGCCGCGGTGCCCGACGCAGCCAACCGGCAGACCCCACTCGGCGGCGGCGGGATCACAATCGCCCAGGGCGGCTACCTCAACAGCCCGTTGGGGATGACGCTTGCCCCCAACGGCGACGTCCTCACGACCAACGGCGGTGACGGGAACATAGTGGAGACAACGCCGAATGGCGCGGAGTTCCAGCCGCTGGACACCGGCGCCGGCGAAGGTGGGCTGTTCGGACTCGTGGTGGCGCCCCACCGCCAAGGGGTGTACTTCGTCAACGACGCGGAAAACACGCTGGACATACTGCACTGAGGCAGAGCGATCGACGGGTGGGTCGGCAAACGGCCCACCCGTCGCAAACCGTTACGGAAGCAAACGCCCGCGGTAGTGCCTACGCATGCGCTCGCGCGCGAGCGCCTTCTCGTGGCGTGCCTGTAGGCGCGCCTCAAACGCATCCAGATCCGAGCCGGGACCGAGCAGGCGCCAAGCATCTCGGGCGAAAGGCAGCAGCGTGAACAGGATCACCCAAGCAGGCCAGAAGGCGCCTTGCGCGCCCGCCGCCAACCAGATCGCCACGCACACGAGCGAGGCGATCATCGAACCGCCCGCCTCTTGCACCAAACGCTTGCGCAGCTTCGACTTGCGCTGCATCAGCGCGCGCTGGGCAGCCGCGCTGCTGACCGGCAGATCCTTGCGCTGCATATCGAGGTCTGAGCGGGTACGCGCCGCGTAGACGGCGCCCAGGCGCTGCTCGTACTCCTCGGTGCTCAAGCGGCCCGCGACCGTGTGCTCCTGCAACTCCTCGGCCAGTCGCTCACGCTCCTCGTCGGATACGCGGATGTGGCCGGAATCGGGCATGCATTGAATGTAGTCAAACTGAGTAGGCTCCGTACGTGACAGCAGACGAAGACTTCGATCTGATCGCGGCGGGCATCCGCTCGGACGGTTCTGACCTGCGGATCTCGATCGAGGCATTGGCCGCCAAGCTGGAAGAAGCACTGCCGAGACAGACGCGCGTAGAGCGCTCCGGCGGCGGGCTGTTCGGGCGCGGCCGCAAGCAGGTGCGAGCGATCGCCATCAGCCTCGGCGACTGTCGCTACGAGCTGAGCGTTAGCGAGCACGGGATCGATGGTGCACGCACGCGCGAGGTCGGCGGCATCGCGATCAAGCACGAAGCGCTGCCGGCCGGCGAGTGGGTCGGCTCGCTCACAGCCGAGTTGCGTGAGAGCGCGCAGCAGAGCGCCGCGGCGCGCAACGCGCTGGAGCGACTGCTCGGATGAGTGCAGCCGCCTACACCTCGGACCTGTCGGTCGCCGACTTCGCGCTGTGCTCGCAGCTCGGTCTGCAGCCGCTGGCCCAGGTGATGGGCAGTTCGATCTACCAAGTCGGCTACGAAGGCACGCAATGGCCGTCGGCATGGGGCGGCGGGCTGATGTTCGAGCTGCAGACGCTCTCCGACGCCTGGAACAAAGTTCGCGAACTCGCGCTCGGCCGTCTCGCCCAGGAGGCGACCACGGCTGGCGCAGACGCCGTGATCGGCGTGGACATCCGCACCGGCACGCACGAGTTCGCCGAAGGCGGCGTCGAGCAGGTCGTGATCGGTACGGCTGTGCGCCATACACGCGGGGTGGGCAGGCATCAAATCCGCGCCGAGCCCGTGCTGACAGAGCTGTCGGTCGCCGACTACGTGAAGCTGCTGCAAGCGGGCGTGGAGCCACTCGGGATCGTCGCCTGGAGCTCGGTGTTCTTCGTGCTCGCCACAGGCGAAACGCAGGCGATGGGAGGGCTCAGCGGCAAGCTGCTGTACCGCGAAAACCAGGAGCTGGTCGGCTACACCCAAGGCATCTACGAGGCCCGCGAGACCGTCGTGGCCCGCATGACCAGCCAGGCCGAGCGGCTCGGGGCCAGCGGCGTAATCGGCACCCGCATCACGCACGGCTTTGCCGCCCGCGACGTGCGCGCAGGAGGGTTCACCCAAACCGGGTTGGTCGTGACTTTCCATGCGATCGGCACCGCCATCAGCGAGAACGACGAGACCGCGCCCTATCCGCCGGAGACGGCGATCGACCTGACCACTTAGAGGGTGGCACAGCCGAGCCCCTCTATCCATCAAACCTAGAGGAGAGAACGATGAGCGACAATGTCAGCGAGACAGAGCCCGCCTACGACCCTACGTCGCTCCAGGGCGTACCCGAGGCGGGGCGCGCGCGGCTGCAGCAGAACCGCGCCGGGCTGTTCACCTCCGACCTGAGCGTGAACGAGTTCCTGCTGGTCAAGCAGGCCGGCTTCGATCCGGTTGGGCTGGTCGTCGGCAGCTCGATCTACCACATCGGCATCCAGATGGCCGGCTGGAAGCAGAGCCAGGAGATGACCGTCCTCTCCGAAGCGATGTACGGCGCGCGCCAGCTGGCGATGACGCGGATGGAGGAGGAGGCCGACCAGCTCGGAGCCGACGGCGTGGTCGGCGTGCGACTGGACATCGGGCGCTACGAGTGGGGGCAGGACATGGCCGAGTTCATCGCGATCGGCACCGCTGTCAAGCACCGCGAAAGCAAGCTGCACCGGGCACCGAACGGGCGGCCCTTCACCAGCGATCTCTCCGGCCAGGACTTCTGGACGCTGCTGCGCACCGGGCACCGGCCCGTCGGGATGGTGATGGGCAGCTGCGTCTACCACGTCGCCCACCGCGGCATGCTCAAGTCGATGGCGCAGACCGGGCGCAACGTGGAGCTTGAGAACTTCACACAGGCGCTGTATGACGCGCGCGAGCTGGCGATGGAGCGGATGCAGGCCGAGGCACAAGCCCTCTCCGCCGAGGGGATCGTCGGCGTCGACCTGCAGGAGAAGAGTCACGGCTGGGGCTCGCACACGATCGAGTTCTTCGCCGTCGGTACCGCCATCGTGCCTACCGAGGAGCACGATGGCAAGATCGAAGCGCCCACACCGATACTGGACCTGAGCTGAGAGGAACTACACATGAGCGAGATCGTCATCACAGAGGACCGCGGCGCCGTCCGCCACGTCGTGCTCAACCGCGCCGAGAAGCGCAACGCGATGAGCCAGGCGCTACTGCAGGCGCTCGCCGCCGAGTTGCGCGCCGCGGCCGACGAGGACTCCGTGCATTGCGTGATCCTGCGCGGCGAAGGCCCCGTCTTCTCGGCTGGGGTAGACCTCGGTGAGCTGATGGCCTTCGCGGGCGATCCCGCCGTGCTCAGGCCCTTTCGCAACGTGTTCCTTCAGTGCGCAAACCTGTGCGAAGAGATGCCAAAGCCGGTGATCTGCCAGATCCACCGCACCTGCGTCGGCGGAGCGCTCGAGGTCGCGCTCGGATGCGATCTGCGCATCGCCTCGAGCGATTCTCAGCTCGGGCTGCCAGAGGTGAAGTTCGGAATCATCCCCGACGTCGGCGGCTCCTCGCGCCTGCCGGCCGTCGTCGGGCTCGGGCGCGCCAAGGAGCTGATTATGACCGGGCGCACGATCGACGCGCACGAGGCCGAGCGGATTGGGCTGATCAATCGCGTCGTCGCCGCGGACGAACTGGACCAAGCCACACAAAGCCTCACCGACGAACTGCTCGCCAACTCGCACTGGGCGGTCGGCCGCGCCAAGCGCGTGATCGACGCTTCGGCGCGGCCCGCGCTGGCGGCGACGCTTGAGATGGAGGTCGCCGTTCAGGAGTACTGCGTGGGGCGCGTGCGCGAGCAGGCGCGCACTGCCGAGGCCACGACAGCCGGCTAGTAGGAACGCGAATGTCAAGCGTCGCGCGCCATCGAGCCGCATTTCGAATGCTCCACGAGAGTGGCTGCTTCGTGATCCCCAACCCGTGGGATGTCGGCACGGCCACCGCTCTACGACATCTGGGATTCAAGGCCCTAGCGACCA
>DASTPN010000154.1:0-4183 GCA_035719985.1 Solirubrobacteraceae bacterium
ACGACGCAGCACCGGCAGCAGGAAGGGCGGGTAGCGGCGGCAGGAATATTGCAGCTCGCCATCCGGGTAGACGAGCTTGGGGCTGGCCACGCCAACGTGAGGGTGCTTGTCCAAGCACTCCACGAGCACCTCGACGGCTCCAGGGCGCACCTGTGTGTCGGCGTCCAACATGAGGATCTTTTCTCCGGTGACCATCTCGAGCGCGTCGTTGCGCCCGGCCGCCAGCCCCTCATTGTTGCTCTTGGCGAGCACTCGCGCGTCAGGGAAGCGTTCGCGGACCGCCTCGGGCGTGCCGTCATGGGAGCCGTCATCGACGACGATCGCCTCATAAGAGAGGCGCACGTGCTCGCGCAGGGACTCCAGGCAGGCCAAAACGTCATCGCGCGAGTGCCAGGCGACGATCACGATCGAGACATCGACTTGCTCGACGCTCATCGGCGCGGCCTCGAAAACGCGCGTGAGACGCAATTTCCCGCGTAGGCTTGTGCGAAGGTGACGACCAAGGGCGCACGAAAGATAGCTGCACAACCATGAGAGACCGAGACGAGCGCCCCCAGAAGGGATCCCACGGCGCCGGCGAGCGCCGGCGACTTGCCCGCAACGCGCTCGGCTCCTATGGCGCGCGCGCCGTCGTCGGCTTCAGCGCGCTGGCGCTCACGCCCTTTCTCTACCGCAAACTCGGCGCGGCTGGATTCGGAACCTGGAGCGTGATCTACACGATCGCTACCGTCTTTTCGCTGTTCGAGGTCGGCTATGCACAGGGGATCGCGAAGTTCGTCGCCGAGTACGACGCCCGCGGTGAAGACGGCGAAGTACGTGCGACCATCCGCGCTGGGCTGGTCGCCTTCGCCGTGATTGGACTGGTCGCGGCGGTTGGCTGCGTGTTGCTCGGAGTCTTCGGCGACGGGCTCGCCGCCGCCGGATCGGCCGCTGCCTTCCGAACCGGACTGATCGTGCTCGGACTGGCGGTACTGATCCGCTTTCCCCTAGTCGCCTACGGCGGTGGGCTGCAGGGCTACCAGCGCTACGACCTCTTCTACCTCTCCGACATCGTGCTCGGGGCGAGCTTCACGATCGCTGCGATACCAGTTGTGGCGCTCGGCGGCGGGGTGCTCGGGCTATCGATCTGTTGGGCAGCAGCGCTTGTCGGCAGCGCGCTGCTCTACCGAGTCAACATCGCGCGCGTTCGTCGCTCGCTTGGGCTCGGCTCGTTGCGCCTGCGCTCGGTACAAACCAGCCGCGGTTGGAGCTTGGCCAGCTTCAGCGGGTTCACGGTCCTCTCTGAGAGCATGACATTCGTCGCCCAGAGGATGGACACGGTGATCATCGCCGCAGTGCGCGACGCAGCTACAGCTGGGCCCTATGCCGCCGCGATCAAGCTGCAGAGTGGACTGCAGGCGATGACTACCCCCTTCGTGAATCTGATGCTGCCGATGGCCTCTGAGCTGCAGGCGCGCGGTGAGAACGACACGATCGGCCGGCGGCTTACGCTGGCGACACGCGTGAGCCTGCAGATGACGCTGCCCGTCGCCGCGGGGCTCGCGCTGTTCGCCGAAGACGTGGTCAAGCTGTGGCTGGGACACGACGTTCCGCAGACGACGTTCTCGATCGTGGTCGTCCTGATGGCCGTGCAGACCGTGACTCTCACCGCTTTTCCGAGCCAGACGGTGCTTGTCGGTGTGGGGCGCGTCCGCATCGTCGGCCTACTGGCCGTGGTCGAGGGGATATCAAACCTTGGCGCCTCGATCGCGCTGGTAAGCGCTTACGGTGCGATCGGGGCTGCACTGGGGAGCCTGTTTACCAGCGCGGTACTCGCGCCGGTCAAGTTCCCGCTCGTCTGTGAGGCGATTGGACTGCGCCTGCGCCGCTTCCTGGGCGCGTCGATCGTGCCGAGCATCCTCAGCTCACTACCAGGGCTCGCGGCCATGGTGCTGGTGCGTGCGACGATGGGCTCCGGCTTTGCCCAGGCGTTCGTCGGCCTTACCGCCGGACTTGGCATCTCACTGCTGATCGGCCTCGGGCAGATCGGACCCGCACGCGTGAGCGGACTAGCGCGCGAGCTGCTCTCCGCACGCAACCAGCCCTCCGTCGACGCCGAGACCCAGGCACTCGTAGAGGCCGGCTGAGCTTCGCTACTCGCCGGCGTTGGTTGTACTCGCAAAAGATGTAGAGGTCATCGGGCGCGGCAGTAGAATTCCTGGGGCATGATCAACGACATCTTCCCGGTGCTGCGCAGGCAGTGGCGTAGCGCGGTTGCGGCTGCTGCCGTCTGCATGCTGGTGGTGATCGCGGTGACGCTTGCGCTACCAAAGTCCTACCAAGCGACAACGACCTTGTCGGTCAACACGAGGCCCGTCGCCAAGATCCTGAATATCGACAGCACGATCGGCCAAGATCTCTCGCGCTCCTTCTCGACGCTCGCCGCCAACCCAAACGTCGCCAGCGAAGCCGCGCAGCTGCTCCGCAGCACCAGCCGCATCAACATGAGTCGCGAACAACTGCTCGAACACATGTCGTTCGCCCCCGTCGAGCAGACCGAGCTATTGCAGATAAGCGCAACGGCACGCAGCGGCGCAGAAGCGAAGACGCTCGCCAACACCTACTCGCAGGCCTTTGTTGAACACGTCAAACAGGCGTTCGTCGCCGAACAGGTAACAACTACCGTGGATATCGCGGAGCTTGCCTCGATCCCGACCAAACCGTCCAAGCCAAAGCCGTCACTCTATATCGGCCTGGGGTTGATCGTGGCGCTGCTGATCGGTGTCGGCGTCGCCCTGCTGCGCGACCGGCTCGATCAGCGACTTCGCATCGCCGAGACCGACGAGACGGTGCTCGGAGCACCGATCATGGCACGCATCCCGAAGATGGGCGAGCGCTCGCGGCGCCACATCGCCGAGGACTCCTTCCTGCTGCTGAAGACCAACATCGGCTTTTACCTGCACAGCGCGCCGCGGGTGGTCACGATCACGAGCGGAAGCCCGCGTGAGGGCAAGACGACGATGTCTGTCGGACTGGCCCGAGCGATCACACGCGGCGAGGAAAGCGCGGTCCTGATCGAGGCCGATCTACGCCGGCCCACTGTTGCTCACGGCTTCAGGATGGAGGGCGCAGAGCCCTCCGAGATCGGACTCTCCAGCTATCTGGTCGGCGCGGCGAGCGCCGCCGAGATCGTGATCAAACACGAGCACATCCCAGGGCTGTCGATCGTCTGGTCGGGGCCGCCCGCGCCCAGCGCGCTGCCGCTATTGCGCTCAGGACTATTGACCGATCTGCTTGATCAGCTCAAGCGTGAATACGATTGGGTGATCGTCGACACGCCGCCCGTATTGCTCGGCGCTGACGCTTCGAACATCGTCGCGCAGGCAAATGCAGCGATTTTCGTGATCGACGCCCAGTCGACAACCCACAAGCAGGCGAGTCTCGCGCTCGCCCAACTTCGCAAAATCGATCCAGCCCTGCTCGCGGTGGTGCTCAATCGCGCCAGCACACCGGACTTCTCCTCCTACTACGGCGCCCCGGGCGGAACGCGCGACTCCGACGCCAAGGACTCGCAGACGCGCAAACCGGTGCCCTCCGGGGCATCGCCCTCCTAAAGCGAGGCGACGCACAAATGGCGGCGAGCAGCACCGGTCCGATCGGCTCGCTTTCGGTGCGCACCGCACGCCGATCGGCAAAGCTCCGGTCCGGCCCACCGGGTTTGCTGTGGCTGCTAGGAGCGTCCGCGCTGCTGGCGGCATTGTGGCCGCTTTCAGCCTATGCACTCAGCCCCGCCGTCTTCCCCGGACTGGCGCTACTGGCGTTGGGCGGCGCGCTGATCATTTACAGGCCCGAGTACGGAATCGCCATGACGATGGCGCTCTCACCGTTCACGAACAGTGTGATCGGCGGTAGCAAGCCGTTTCACATCCTGTTGCCCGCGCTCTGCTTCGGCCTGCTCGCATACGCGATGCTGCGAGCGCCTGAGCGGTCGGTAGAGCGCACGGGTGGCGTCAAGGCCACGCTGCTGATCTTCGTCATCGTCGGCGTCGCCTCTTCGATCCTCGCGCTCGACCCAGGCGAAAGCGTCACCAAGCTGTTCATCCTGCTCAGCGGCGCGGCGCTGCTACTGGCCACGCTGCGGATCTGCGCCGAGCGCGAGCAGCTCTACGTGGTGCTCGGCGGAGCGATCGCTGCGTTGATCCTA
>DASTPN010000155.1:0-22465 GCA_035719985.1 Solirubrobacteraceae bacterium
ATCGACCGCTTCGGCGCCGACGCGCTGCGCTTCTACTTGCTGCGCGACGTCTCCTTCGGCCAGGACGGGTCGGTCTCGACAGCTTCCTTTGAGCAGCGCTACGAGAGCGAGCTAGCCAACGACTACGGCAATCTGGCAAGCAGGACGATCGCGATGGTCGTGCGCTACCGGGACGGGGCGGTTGCCTCCGGCACGCTTGACGACGCGCTCGTTGCCGACTTCACGGCGTTGCCGGCTCGCGTGGCCGAGTTGCTGGACGGTGTTGAGCTGACCAGTGCCCTGGAAGAGATCTGGGGCGGAGTGCGACGCTTGAACCGGTACGTGGAGGAGCAGGCTCCCTGGCAGCTGGCGAAGGACCCTGAGCAAGCGCAACGGCTCGATCGCGTCTTGGCGACACTTGTGGAGGGGCTACGGGTCGTCTCGGTGCTGCTGCACTCATATCTGCCTGACAGCACGACGCTGCTGCTAGACGCGCTAGGCGCGCCCGACGTGTCGCTAAGGAGCGCAGGCTTTGGTCAGGGGACGGTCGATCGGGTGCGCCCGCTCGAGCCGCTGTTCCCGAAGATTGCGTTGGATGACGCGCCGGAGCAGCCGGTCGGCGCGTGATCGACTCGCACACCCACCTCGACCTGTGCGAGGACTCCGACTCAGAGCTGGTGGAGCGGGCGCTTGCCGCCGGCGTCAAAAAGATGCTCACGGTTGGCACCGACGGCTCCACCTGTCGCGCGGCGCTGGGCGCCGCCGAGGCGTTTCCGCAGGTGTGGGCTGCGATCGGCCGGCATCCCAACTACGCCAAGGGGTTTGACGATGCGGACCTGGTCGAGCTGAAGGCGCTGGCCGAACATCAGCGCTGCCTGGCGATTGGCGAGACCGGGCTTGACTTCTACCGCGACTACGCGCCCAGGACCGACCAGGAGCGGGCGTTCGCCGCGCAAATAGCGCTGGCGCGCGAAATGGGCAAGCCGCTTGTGATCCATTCACGCGCGGCCGAGGCCGAGACGCTCGAGCAGCTCGACCGCGAAGGCAACGGGGTACAGGTGATCATGCACTGCTTCTCGATGCCAACACGCGTGGATGAGTGCCTACAGCGCGGCTATGCGATCTCCTTCGCCGGCAACGTCACCTATAAAAATGCCGCCGATCTGGCGCAGGCGGCTAAGCATGTCCCTGACGAGCGATTGCTGATCGAGACCGATGCGCCTTACCTAACTCCGCAGGCGGTCAGAAAGCACCGCAACGAGCCTGCCTTTGTCGCGCACACGCTCGCGTTCTTGGCGGAGCTGCGCGGCAGTAGCGTCGAGCGGCTCGGCGAGGTGGTCGAGCAGACCGCCGCTCGCGTGCTCGGATGGTGACGCTGGGCCAGAACTTCCTGGTCGACCCGAACATCCTCGACGTGATCGGACGCGAAGCCGAACTGTCGACCGAGGATGTGGTGATCGAGGTCGGCGGCGGCGAAGGGATGTTGAGCGGCTACCTAGGCCCGCGCGTGCGGTGGCTGCATGTAGTTGAGATCGACGAGCGACTACATGAGCCGTTGACCGCGAGCGTCGCGGCGTTTGCCAACGTGAGCGTCCTCTGGGGAGATGCGATGAAGCTGGACCTGGGTGGGCTTACGCCTGCGCCCACGAAGCTTGTGGCCAATCTTCCCTATAGCGTCGCGGCGGGCGTGGTGCTGCGCACGATCGAGGAGCTGCCAAGCGTGGACTCGATGCTTGTAATGGTTCAGCGTGAGGTGGGCGAGCGCTTTGCGGCAGCGCCCGGCGGAAAGGACTACGGCATCACCTCCGTGCTCGCGCAGATCGCCGGGGAAGTCAAGGTGGTCAGGAGAATCCCGCGCACCGTGTTTCGACCCGCTCCAAACGTGGACTCGGTACTGCTGAGGATCGTGCGCAGCGGTGCGGCTGCCAGCCCCGCGGTGAAAAAGCTTGTTGGCGCGGCTTTTGCCCACCGTCGCAAGGCGCTCGCGGGTTCGCTGGCGCTGAGCGGGATCGGCCCGGGGCGGGATGTGACGAGAACGGCGCTGGCTGCGCTCGGTCATCCCGAAGACGTGCGCGCGGAGCGCCTGTCGCCGACGCAGTTCGTGCGGCTGGCGGAGGCGCTCGGGCTGTGAGCATCGGCCGTGACGCAGCTATGGCGCCGATGGCGCTGCCGCTATGCACGCTCGCGCCGGCGAAGATCAACCTCGGCCTGTTCGTCGGAGCCACACGTCCCGATGGCAAGCACGAACTGGTCAGCGTGATGCAGCCGATCTCACTCGCCGACGAGCTCACGCTCGAATCGGCGAGTGACGGCGACGAGGTGGTCTGCCCCGGCGTTGAGGGCGAGAATCTCGCCGCGCGGGCGATCGAGCTGTTTCGCCAGGCCACCGGCTGGCGGGACGGGTCGGTGCGCTTGCACATCGACAAGCGCATCCCGGTGGCCGCCGGCATGGCGGGAGGCTCGGCCGATGCCGGCGCCGCACTCAGGCTGATGCAAGCAGCCGGCGGTCTCGGGGATACGGACCTGCTGCTTGCGCTCGCAGCCGAACTCGGTGCTGACGTCCCTGCTCAGGTCGTGCCGGCGCGCACGCTGGCAAGCGGCGCCGGCGAGTTGCTCGAGCCGCTACCCGACCCGTTCTCGCCAGTCGGTGTGTTGGTTCTACCCGGGGCGCAGGGACTCTCCACAGCGGACGTGTTCGCCCAGGCCGACCGTTTGCGCCCGCCACGAGATATGAGGTATTTGGCCGATCGTCGCGAGGGCTTGCGCTCAGCGTTCGCGCTGGCGGCGCCGCTGCCACCGCCCGCGTTGCTGGAAAACGATCTCCAGCAGGCATCGCAATTCCTCTCCGCAGACGTTGCGCTGGCACTCGCGCAAGCGCTTGAAGCGGGCGCCGAGCACGCCTTCGTCAGCGGTTCGGGCCCCACCGTCGTCGGCCTGTTTGCACGCGCCAACGGTCCTGAGCGCGCGCGCCGCGCCGCCGCCGCGCTGTCAGGCCGCGTCCCCGCCCCGATCGCGGCCGAGACGGTAGGCGCCGGCTTTGCTGCTGTACAGCCTCTCGGTGCGTAAGAATGCGCTGACGCTATGAGCACCAACGCCGTCACTTACCTCGTAGCCGCCTGTGCCGGCGTGTTCGGCTTGGCGCTGTACGTCGGCTTGATCCTTGCGCCCGCGTGGAGCTCCTACTCGCGCGTGTGGGAGCGCATGGCCGCGACGGTGCTATCGCTGTATGTCTTGCTCGTGTTCGCCGGCGGCGGCGTTCTCGCCGCACTGGCAGCCGTCTATCTCTGGGGCTGACCAGTGTCCGAGCTGATCGGCCTCGACGCCGTCACTGAGGCGGTGGAGTCCGGGGCGGGTCTGCCCGAGGTCGTGCGGGCGGCATCCAAGGCGCTTGACGCCAGCCTGGCCGTCACCGACGCGGCCGGCGCCGCGATCGCCGTGGCGGCCCGCTCCAGCGCCGACGAGCGCTCGCTGCTCGCCGGTGCAGAAGGTGTGACGAGCCTGCCGTTGCGCGTTGCCGACGCGGTGGTCGGGACGCTACACATGCGCGCCCGTGCTGAGCCCAGCCCACTGGTGCGCAGACTGCTGGTGACGATGATCGCCTCCGAGGTCGAGCGCGTGCGTGCTCCCGATGTGGCCTCTGAGACGGCGGCGGCCGAGCTGCTTCGATTCGCTCTCGGCGCTGAGCCCGCCACACGCGAGGACATCCTGGCGCGAGCCCGCGAGGCCTCGATCGAGCTGCACGACGGCGCCAGCGTGATCGTCGCCCGCGCGCATCCACAGGTGCCGACCGAGGAGGGCTGGCGCGCCCGTGCCCGCGCCGTGGCCGAGCGCGGCGCCCGCGCGGGTGCCCCCCGAGCGATCGCGGCTCTGTCGGAGCGTGAGGGAGCGGGTGGTGTGGAGATCCTGCTACTGGTTCCAGGGAGCGACGAACAGTTGGCCGCCCGTGCCGGCGATGGCATCCTGCGGGAGATGCAGAGCGCATTGTCGGGCTACACATTCGCGGTCGGTCGCAGTCGCCTGGCAGCGGACCCGGCGGATCTGCGTCGTGCCGGGGGCGAGGCGCTGCTGGCAGCCAATGTCGCTGAGGGCGAAGCGCAGGAGGGAGTCCTCGCCTTCGAGCAGACTGGCGCCTATCGCCTGTTGCTTGGCTCGATGACTGAGAACCCAGCTGAGCTGCAGCGCTTCTACTCCGAGACCGTCGAGCCGCTGGTGGCTTACGACGAGCAGTACGAGACCGAGCTGCTGCAGACGCTTGAGCGCTTCCTCGAGGCCGACGGCAATGTCGCCGGCACGGCGCAGCGACTGTTCACGCACCGACACACGGTCTACTACCGCCTGGAGCGTGTGCGTGAGCTGACGGGCCTTGATGTGTCGTCCTCCGATGGCCGCGAGAAGCTGAGCCTGGGTTTGAAGGCGATGCGGGTGCTGGGTCTCTCCTCGACTCGTGGTCCGGCCTCCGAGGACGGGGCACACGCGGGCCGGGTGCCGCGGCGATCGTCTCGGCGGGGATAGCAGCGGTAGAGTCTGTTGTCCCTTGGGGGGTCGTCCAATGGCAGGACATCAGGTTTTGGTCCTGAGAATCGGGGTTCGAATCCCTGCCCCCCAGTTCAGACGGCGCCGGCCGCTGTCAGGCCTGCCCCGTCCGGAAGGCAACTAGAGTCATCGCGATGAGCGCCTCTCCGACAGTCCTGATCCTCGCCGCTGGCCAGGGTACGCGTATGCGCTCGGCCAAGCCGAAGGTGCTGCACGAGCTGTGCGGGCTGCCGATGGTGCTCTGGCCGGTGCGGGCGGCGCTTGGCGCCGGCGCCGGCAAGGTTGTCGTCGTCGATTCTCCCGCCCGTGCATGCGAGGAGGTTCTGCCCAAGGGGGTAGAGCTGGCCGTTCAGCCTCAGTCCAACGGCACCGGCGGGGCCGTGCAGGCAGCCGCCGAGTATGTGAATGCCGATGCGCCCGTGGTGGTGCTCAGCGGCGATGTGCCGTTGGTGAGCGGGGAGGCGATCAGTGCGCTGGTGGACTCGCACGCGGTGAGTGCCGCCGCCGCCACAATGGCCACGGCGGTGCTCGACGATCCGAGCGGCTACGGGCGCGTGGTGCGCGACTCAGGCGGCGCGGTGGCGCGGGTCGTGGAGACCAAGAAGGCAGGAGACGCGACCGCCGAGGAGCTGCAGATCAAGGAGGTCAACTCCGGGATCTATGTCTTCTCCGGCGCCGCACTACTCGAAGCGCTGCCGCGACTGAGCGCGGATAACGCGCAACAGGAGCTCTACCTACCCCAGGCACTCGATCTGTTGCGCTCTGACGGCCATGCGATAGCCGCGCATGTCGTCGAGGACGAGGGCCTGATGCTCGGCGTCAACGATCGCCTCGCCCTGGCTCGCGTGCGCGCGATTGCCCAGCGCGCGATCTGCGAGCGGCACATGCTCGCGGGCGTGACGATCGTCGATCCCTCCTGCACGCGGATCGACGTGGACGTGCAGATCGGCAAGGACACGACAATCGAGCCGTTCACGTCGTTGCTCGGCGCCACCCGTATCGGCGAACGTTGCACGGTGCGTTGCTCCTACCTGGTCGACAGCACGCTGCATGACGGCGTCAGCGTCGGTCCGTTCGCCTACCTGCGTCCGGGGGCGACGCTGCGCGACGGCGCCAAGGCCGGGACGTTCGTCGAGATCAAGAACTCCGACATCGGTGCTGGGACGAAGATCCCACACCTCTCCTACATCGGCGACGCCGATGTAGGAGAGCAGACGAATCTCGGCGCCGGCACGATTACCGCCAATTACGATGGTCATTCGAAGCACCGCACGACGATCGGAAGCCGCGTGAAGGGCGGTGTCGACACCTCGCTGGTGGCGCCGGTCACGCTCGGCGACGAGTCCTACACGGCCGCCGGCTCGGTGGTCACCGAGGATGTGCCTGCGGGAGCTTTGGCTGTGGCTCGTGCGCGCCAGGCCAACGTCGAGGGCTACAGCGCGCGGCGAGCACGCGAGGCCGCCGATGCAGCGGCGGCAAAGGCCGGATCGTCTAGCGACGGACGCGACGATTAGAGCGCTGTCCCGGATGGCCTCTACACTCCCCGTGAGATGAGCGTGATCGACACGCGCGAGCAGCCGTCGACGAGCCTGCCGATCGACTACGACAAGCGGCTGATGCTGTTCTCTGGCCGCGCCAATCCGCAGCTGGCGGTCGACATCTCCGAGAAGCTCGGCGTCGATGTAGGCCCGGTGACGCTGAAGACCTTTTCCAACGGCGAGGTCTATTGCCGCTACGACGAATCGATCCGGGGCGCCGATGTCTTCATCGTCCAGTCCACCTGCGGCAATCCTGTTACCGGCGTCACGGCCAACGACTCCCTGATGGAGCTGTTGTTCATGATCGACGCAGCTGTCGGGGCCTCCGCCCACCGGGTGATCGCGGTCACGCCTTGGTTTGGCTACTCGCGCCAGGACAAGAAGTCCGCCCCACGCGAGCCGATCTCCGCTCGCCTAGTCGCGCGCATGATCGAGGCGGCGGGCGCCGATCGCGTGCTGACGATGGACCTGCACGCCGGACAGATCCAGGGCTTCTTCCAGAAGCCGGTCGACCACATGACCGCGCTGTTCATGCTCACCCAGTACTTCGAGGATCTCGACCTTTCAGACCTGGTGGTGGTGGCGCCCGATGCCGGACGCGTGAAGCTGAACAAGAAGTTCGCTTCGATCATCGGCGCGGAGCTAGCGATCCTCGACAAGGAGCGCCCCGCCCAGCAGGTGGCCGAGATCGGCTATGTGATCGGTGATGTGCGCGACAAGACCGCTGTAATTGTCGATGACATGATCGACACTGCCGGTACGCTGAAGGCCGCCGCACGCACCGTGCTCGATGCAGGCGCCAAGTGCGTCTACGCCGCCGCCACCCACGCGGTCCTTTCCGGTAACGCGTTTGAGAACCTTGCCGACTCCGGCCTGAAGGAGATCGTCGTCACCGACACGATCCCGGTGCGGCCGGGCATACCGAAGAACATCCGTGTGCTCCCCTGCGCAGAGCTGCTGACAGACTCGATTCGCCGCATCTTCACCGACGACTCGGTCAGCGAAGTGTTCGGCGGCGAGAACCAGCTCTTTTGAGGGACGCCGACACCGGCGTCGAAGCGGACGCTGAGGCCCCGCCGCGTCGCCCGCGCGACTGGCTGCGCGAACAGCGTGGACTTCCGCGCCGGCGGCTGATCGCGATTGGCTCGGTAGCGCTCGTGCTGTTCCTGGTGTTCAGCGTGTTGCTGGCCAGATACCTCTCGACCGAGAACGTCGAACGCGCAGACATCTTTGCCGTGTTGCGAGCCGAGGCGGCGGGCAACGCGGATGGAGTGATCTCTCACCTGGCCGGCTGTCGCGAGCACGCGGGCTGTGTCGCTCAGGCCGAGCGCAACGCCGCCAAGCTGCGGCGAACTGGGTCGGTGAAGATCCTCACGCTCAGCTCGCAAACCGCTTATGCGGTGACCAGCGACAGCGGCACGACGCGCGTCGCCTGGACGGTGCTCGGGCGTCTGCCGACGGTGCAGTGCGTATCGGTCAGTCGCAAAGGCAACTTCCTCTCCGGCCTGTCGGTGACTCTCACAGGCTTGAGCGCGCCGATCCCTAACGAAGCGGATTGCTAAAGTCAGCGGCCGCTCTATGGCCACGACCACAACAAAGCTAGAGGTATCCAGCCGCGCAGCGGAAGGTTCGCGCTCAGCTAGGCGTCTGCGCCGCTCCGGTCGCATCCCGGGCGTGCTCTATGGCGGTGGCGACGATCCGCTCAGTTTCAGCGTCGATTCACGCGAGTTGCGCCTTGCCTTGGCTGGCGCCGGTGCGGTGGTGGATCTGAGCGTTGATGGCGCCAAGGCGACTCCGGTCGTGCTCAAGGAGGCCCAGCGCGACCCGGTGCGCGGCGAGACCACGCACGTCGACCTGCTGCGCGTTCGCCTCGACAAGGCGATTCATGCCGTCGTGGCGCTCGAACTGGAGGGGGTCGATGACACTTCCGGTGTCAAGGAAGGCGGCGTGCTCGAGCAGCTCACGCGCGAGTTGAACATCGAAGCGCTGCCGACGGCGATCCCGGAGTCGATCGTCCATACGCTCGGCGAGATGCAGATCGGCGACACGCTCACGCTTGAATCGATCGTGGTTCCGGACGGTGTCACCTTGCTGGATGAGGCTGAGACGACGGTGGCAACGCTGTCTGCGCCGCGACTGCAGAGCGAAGACGAGACTGAGCCCGAAGGCGAGACGGAGCTGGTCGGCGAAGAGGGTGCCGAGGCCTCCGCTGAGGAGTCCTCCTCCTCCGAGGAGTAGGACCTGAGCCCCCGCAGGCCCTTTGGCGGCGGCGCGCCGGCCGATTGGCTGATCGTAGGTCTGGGCAATCCTGGTCCTGAGCACGTCGCCACCCGTCACAACGTCGGCTTCATGGTTGTCGCGCGCTTGTCCGAGCGCTGGGGACTGGGTCGCGGAAAGGATCGCTTCCGCGGCCGATTTGCCGAGGGGAAGATCAGGGGCCCCGCGTTTCTACCGGCCGACGCCGGCGTCGCAGCGGCTGGATCGGAGGTCGGGGTAGCGGGGGTGCGGGTGGCGGTGCTGTGTCCGCAGACCTACATGAACGATGCCGGGAAATCGGCCGGCCCGGCGCGCGGAGCGCTGAAGCTCGCACTCGAACGGGTTCTTGTCGTACACGACGAGATCGATCTTCCCTTCGGGGATGTGCGCACGCGCCTCGGCGGCGGCCTCGCCGGCCACAACGGGCTGAAGTCGCTCAAGCGCGAGTTGGGCGGTGGCGAGTTCATGCGCGTGCGTGTCGGCGTCGGGCGTCCGAAATCGACGGACCCGGAGATCGTCTCTGCTTACGTTCTGGGCCGCTTCACTGAGTCTGCGGCCGAAGTGGACGAGCTGCTCGACCATGCCTGCCAGGCAGTCGAGCGCGTCGTGCTAGGCATGGAGTAAGCCATGCCTCTTCGCTCTCTGCTTGGCGCGATCGACCAGGACGTCGCCGCCACTGCGCTTGCCCGCGACGGTGGTCGCGCGTTCGTCTCTGCCGCCGTGCGCCCCTTCCTGATCGCGGCGCTGCTCGACAAAGACAGTGATCGCCCCGCGCTCGTGGTTGTCGGCGACGACCGGTCGGCGCGCGATCTCGCGGCCGATCTGAGCGCTTGGCTTGCGCCTCGGCGTGTGCGCTTCTACCCCTCGCGCGGCGTAGCCTACGAGTCGCACCTGGCCCCGCCGCCGCACCTTGTCGGTCTGCGCGTAGCCGCTCTCGACGCGCTGCTCGCCGGCGGTGAGCAGGAGCCGCCGATAGTGGTCGTCTCTGCAGTAGCGCTGTCGGAGAAGGTTCCCGATCCTGCTCTGCGACCGCACTCGTTCACGCTCAAAGTCGGCGAGCTGCTCGATCTCGACGAGTGCGCAGCCGAGCTGGTCGCGGCCGGCTACGAGCGCGTCGATCAGGTCACCGAGCGCGGTCAGTTTGCGATGCGCGGCGGTCTGCTCGATGTCTATCCGGCAACCGAGGAGCACGCCGTGCGCGTGGATATGTTCGACATCGAGATCGAATCGCTGCGCTGGTTCTCGACCTTCACTCAGCGTTCGCTTGGCGATGTCGAGCAGGTCGAGATCGCCCCGGCTGCCGAGCTAGCGCCCGAGCACAGGGAGATGGCAGAGATCGCGGCGGCCACGGGTGCTTTCGCCGAGGCGGAGTCCGAGGGTCGTCCGGACATCGCGGAGCTGCTGCCGGTTGGGCGCTTTACCCCCTTTCTGGATCTGATCGACGCAGTGAGCCCGCAGTTGATCGTTGCCGCCGAGGAGGAGCTGGCGCCGGCGCTCCAGGACCACTGGAATGACGTCTGCGCGGCATTTGCCGACGAGGATGCCCACCACCTGTACGTGCCGCCCGACGATGTGCGTGCCAGTGTCGATAAGCGCACGAAGGTGTGGCTGTCGGCTATCTCCGGCGATCAGGAGATCGAGCTGCGCGTATCCACCGCCGACACGGCGGCGCGCTCGTTGGCCGAGGCCGAGCCGGAGCTGGAGAAGCTCGTTCGCTCCGGCTATCGAACGGTCGTCGCCTTTCCCCGCCGCGGCGAAGGCGAGCGCGCTGCCTACAACCTCGCCCGCTTGCAGGCGGATTGGCTCGACGGCGACATTGATGTCGCGCGCGCGCCGCTCGAGCCGGCGCTGCGCTTTGTCGCCGCTTCGCTGCGTGAGGGCTTCGTCGCTCCATCACTGAAGCTGGCTGTCTTCCCCGAGCATCGGCTGTTGCGTCGCCGCCGCGCGGCGCGCGGAGCTGGTGAGGGCACGGATTGGGATCCCGCCCGCCCCGGTCCCGCTCGCCGCGGGGCGCTGCGCTCGTTCACCGATCTGCGCACAGGTGACATCGTCGTGCACGAGGACCACGGCATCGCCCGGTTCGCCGGCTTTCAGACGCGTACCATCGCGGACACCACACGCGACTACCTCTATCTCGAATATCAGGGCGACGATCGGGTGTTCGTCCCAACCGACCAGCTGGCGAAGATCTCTCGCTACCTTGGCGCAGGTGCCGACGGAGCTCCGCCCCTCTCGAAGCTGGGTGGCACGCGCTGGGAGGCGATGAAGGCGCGTGCGCGCCGCGCGGCGCAGGAGCTTGCCGGCGAGCTGCTCAACCTCTACGCCGAGCGCCGTCGCCGCAGCGGCCACGCTTTCCCGCCCGACAGCGAGTGGCAGCGCGAGTTCGAGACGCGCTTCCCCTTCACCGAGACGCCCGATCAGCTGGAGGCGATCGAGCTGGTCAAGGCCGACATGGAAGCGCCGCGGCCGATGGACCGGCTCGTCTGCGGCGACGTCGGTTATGGCAAGACCGAGGTCGCGCTGCGCGCGGCCTTCAAGGCCGCCGGAGACGGCAAGCAGGTGCTGATGCTGGTACCGACGACGATCCTCGCCCAACAGCACTACGGGACCTTCTCCGAGCGCTTGGCCGACTATCCGCTGACCGTCGATCACGTCTCGCGCTTTCGCTCCGCCGCCGAACAGAAGGAAGCACTGGAAGGGTTTGCCTCCGGCAAGATCGACATCCTGGTTGGCACTCACCGCGTGCTCTCGCGTGATGTGCACGCCAAGGATCTCGGGCTCTTGATCGTGGATGAGGAGCAGCGCTTCGGTGTCAAGCAGAAGGAGCTGCTGCGCCAGATGAAGCTGAAGGTGGATGTGATCTCGATGTCGGCTACGCCGATCCCACGCACACTGCAGATGTCGCTGGCGGGTTTGCGCGAGATATCTGTGATCGAGACGCCTCCGGAGGGGCGCCGTCCGGTGAAGACCTACGTCGGCGAGTATGAGGAGGAGCTGGTTAAGCGCGCGATCATGCGCGAGCATGGGCGCGACGGTCAGGCCTTCTTCCTGCACAACCGCGTTGAGTCGATCGAGCAGACGGCGGATCGTTTGCGGGCAATGTGTCCCGGGGTGCGCTTCGCCGTCGCCCACGGCCAGATGGCCGAGGGCGAGCTGGAGGCGGTAATGATGGATTACCTGCGCGGTGGCGCTGACGTGCTCGTCTGTACCTCGATCATCGAGTCGGGCATCGACATCCCGCAGGCCAACACGCTGATCGTCGAGCACGCCGACGCGTTCGGGTTGGCCCAGCTCTACCAGATCCGCGGGCGGGTCGGACGCAGTCGTGAGCGTGCTTACGCCTACCTGCTCTACGACTCCGCCGCCGCACTCACGCCCGAGGCTGCCCAGCGTCTCTCCGCCCTCTCCGATTACACGGAGTTGGGGGCAGGCTTCAAGGTCGCGATGCGCGATTTGGAGATCCGTGGCGCCGGCAACCTGCTCGGCGACGAGCAGTCCGGGCACGTGGCCGCGCTCGGGTTCGAGCTGTACATGCAGATGCTCGACGAAGCTGTGCGTCAGGCAGGCGCCGCCGACGGGGAGAGTGTGCAAGACGCACCCGAGCCAGTGCGCCTGGATGTCAACGTCAACGCCTATGTCCCGACCGACTACATCCCCTACGAGCAAGCCAAGATCGACGTCCACCGTCGCGTAGCGGGCGCCCTTGAGGTCGCCGACGTGGAACGGCTGCGCGAGGAGCTCGAGGACCGTTTCGGTCCGGTGCCTGAGCCGCTTGCCAACCTCTTGGCATTGCAACGGGCGCGCATCAAGTTCGGTCAGGCGGGCGCTGACGCCGTTAGTTTCCGCGGCGACCGGTTGGCGGTGACTCCGATCGATTTGGACTCGGTTCGTGCCAAGCGCCTTCGCCAGGAGCTGCCCGAGGCGCTGTACGAGGCCGGCAGATCGCAAGTGTCCGTGCGGGTTCCCAAGGACGGCGAGGAGCGTTTCCCGGCCGTCGTGCGTGCGGCCGACGTGCTGCTGTCGGTGGTGCGCGAGGCGGCTTAGATGGTCTTAAGCAACTCGTTAAGCACCGCTTGGGATGTTTCCGCTAGAGTGCCCGCGTCGTGTCCAAACTAAAGGGTCCAATCGCGGCGCTCGGCGCCGTTTTGCTTGTGGGGGTGACGCTCGTCGCGTGCGGCGGCGGCATACCCGGCAACGCCGTGGTTAGCGTGAACGGCAACGCGATTACGACGAGCACGTTTAACCACTGGATGACGGTTGCAGCCGGCTCGAGCGCCGCCAGCGCGAGCGGACAGACTGCCAAGGTGGTCGTGCCTGACCCACCCACCTACAAAGTCTGCATCGCACATCTGGAAGCGACCGCGCCTAAGCCGGCCAAGGGTCAGCCAAAGCCCACCGCGGCAACGCTCAAGGCCCAGTGCGAACAGCAGTACACCGCGCTCAAGGAGCAGGTGCTGGGCTTTTTGATCTCCGCCAACTGGGTGCTCGGCGAAGCCGAATCTCAGGGCGTGAAAGTCTCCGACAAGGAAGTCGAGAAGCAGTTCGCTCAGATCAAGAGCCAGCAGTTCCCCAAGGAAGCCGACTTCAAGAAGTTCCTGGCCAGCTCCGGTCAGACCGTCTCCGATCTACTGCTGCGAGTAAAGCTCGACATGCTCTCCTCGAAGATTCAGCAGAAGATCACCAAGGACGCCGGCAAAAAGCCCAGCCAGCAGGAAATCAAGTCCTACTACGAACAGCACAAGTCGCAGTACGGCCAGCCCGAACGGCGAAACATCCTGATCATTCTGACCAAGACCCAGGCGCAGGCCGAAAAGGCCAAGAAAGAAATCGAATCGGGCAAGAGCTTCTCGAGCGTTGCTAAGGCCGTCTCGATTGATCCTGTCAGCAAGGCGGCCGGCGGGTCGCTGCCCGGTGTCGTCAAGGGCCAGGAGCAGAAGGCGCTCGACGAAGCGGTCTTCAAAGCCAAGCTGAAAGTGCTCGGCGGTCCAATCAAGACGCCGTTTGGATACTACGTTTACGAAGTTACAAAGACACTGCCCGGCAACCAGCAGGCGCTCTCGGCAGTGCAGTCTTCGATCCAGCAGCAGATGACCGCGCAGAAGCAGCAGAAGGCGCTCAGCGAATTCGTCAAGAACTTCCGCAAGAAGTGGGAAGGCCGCACCGAATGCCGCGCTGAATACTCGGTGAAAGACTGCAAAGGCTATAAGGCCCCGGCGACCCCGACTTCGCCCGGTGGCACGGCTGTACCGCAGACTGGCGCGCCACAGACGAGCACCGGCTCGTCTGGTACGACTAAGTAGCCCGCTTGGCCGAGGCCTCGCAGGCGCTGGCCGACCTTGATGCGCTGACGCACCGCCTACGTCGCGAGTGTCCTTGGGATCGAGAGCAGGATGAGCGCTCGATCGTCCCGCACACCGTCGAGGAGGCCTACGAGTTGGCCGATGCGGCCGACAGTGGCGATGACGCCAAGCTCCTGGACGAGTTGGGTGATGTCCTCTTTCAGGTCATGTTCCTCTCGCTGCTGTTGGAGGAGCGTGGCGCCGGTGACCTTGCGCGGGTCGCCGAGCACTGCCGCCAGAAGTTGATCCGCCGCCACCCGCACGTCTTCGCGGATGCTGAGGTTGCCGACGCGGGCGAGGTGTTGCGCAATTGGGATGCAATCAAGGCAACCGAGAGTGGGCGCGAGCCCGGCCTCTTTGGCGAGGTGCCGGAGAACTTGCCGGCATTGCTCTATGCACGCAAGCTGCAGCGTCGGGCAGCCTCGGCCGGCCTTCACCCACGCTCTGCCGGAGCAGGGGATGCAACGGACGCTCAGGGCGCCGATCAGGAATGCTTCACAGACATCGGCCAGCGGCTGTTCGCGCTGGTCGATGAGGCGCGCATGGCGAAGGTCGACCCCGAGCTTGCGCTGCGCGCCGCCGCCAAGCGCTTTGCAGAGCAGATCCAGAACGGAGAGAGATGAGCCAGATCGAGAGAGTTCACGCCCGCCAGATCCTTGACAGCCGCGGCAACCCCACCGTCGAGGTTGAGGTGGCGTTGCGCTCTGGGGCCCACGGCCACGCCGCCGTTCCCTCCGGCGCCTCCACGGGAGAGTTCGAGGCCACAGAGCTGCGTGATGGCGGCGATGCCTGGCTTGGCAAGGGTGTGAGCAAGGCGGTGGCCAACGTCGACGGCGAGATCGCCGGGGCGCTCGCTGGCATGGATGGCGGTGACCAAGAAGGTATCGACGAGGCGCTGATCGCTCTGGATGGCACGCCCAACAAGTCGCGGCTGGGAGCAAACGCGATCCTTGGCGTTTCCCTGGCTGTCGCCCACGCCCAGGCCGCCGAGGAGGGGCTACCGCTGTGGCGCTACCTGGGCGGCGAAGCAGCGCGCGTGCTGCCCGTGCCGATGATGAACGTGCTCAACGGCGGCGCTCATGCCGATAACAGCGTCGACTTCCAGGAGTTCATGGTCATCCCGTGCGGGGCGTCCACGTTCTCGCAGTGCCTGCGAATGGGCGTGGAGGTCTATCACGCGCTCAAGCGCACGCTTCACGAGCGGGGGCTCTCTACAGCTGTCGGCGACGAGGGTGGCTTCGCGCCCGACCTGGCCTCCAACGAGGACGCGCTGAAGATGCTCTTGGCCGGGATCGAAGCCGCCGGTTATGAGCCCGGCACCGACGTGGCGATTGCACTGGACCCCGCCACTAGCGAGATCTTCAAGGATGGAGCCTACGTGCTCGAGCACGAGCACCGCACGCTCAGCTCTGCCCAGCTGGCCGACTACTGGGCCGACCTGGCCGCCCGTTATCCGATCGTCTCGATCGAGGACGGGATGGATGAGCAGGACTGGGATGGCTGGAAGGCGTTGACTGAGCGTGTCGGCGAGCGGGTGCAGCTGGTCGGCGACGATCTGTTCGTGACCAATACAGAGCGTCTGCGTCGTGGCATCGAGCTGGGCGTAGCCAATTCGATCCTGATCAAGGTCAACCAGATCGGCACGCTATCGGAGACCCTGGCCGCGGTCGCGATGGCCCGCGAGGCCGGCTACACGGCCGTCATGAGCCATCGCTCGGGCGAGACCGAGGATGTGACGATCGCCGATCTGGCTGTCGCTACCGGTTGTGGGCAGATCAAGACCGGCGCTCCGTCGCGCTCGGATCGAGTGGCGAAGTACAACCAGCTGCTGCGCATCGAGGAGCAGCTCGGCGCCGACGCCGAGTTCCCCGGCCGCTCGGTATTCAGAAGCTAAGTCACGGTGCAGGGGCAGGAGGTTGGACGGCGGGGGCGAAAGCGACCCTATGCCTGCCGCTTCTGCCTCGACTGCCCGCGCCCGCGGTGCCACTAGATCGTCGTCTCGTTCTGCCCGCCCGCGCTCGCGGACGGCCGGCGCCGCGCCGGCCGTCCGGCGGTTGCCTTGGGATCGGCTTGCACGCACAGCGATGCTGGCGGTTCTGCTGGCGATCGTATATCTCTATTTGAGCGCCGGCCTGCGCCTGTTCTCCGCCTGGGGCGAGTCCAAACACGACGCGGCCCAGGTGCAGGCCCTCGAACGCCAGAACCGCCAACTGGAGAACCAGCACCAGTTGCTCGCCAGCCCGGGGTCGGTGCAAGCACAGGCGCGCAAGCTCGGCATGATCCGCAGCGGCGAGCAGGCCTATGTCGTGAGTGGCCTGCCGGATAACTGAGGCTTTCTGTATTGGCCTTTCGGCGCTGCTAGCCTCGGGCGCCGTGCCAAGCTTTGACAACGCGATCTATCAGTGGCAACAGGGTGAGCGCCGCCTCGCCGCCTCGCCGCCGGATAGCCGCCTGTTGTTGCAGCGCATCGTCGATGTCCTCGTGACTGAGCTGCGTCGCCGCCTGGGGGGGCGCTTCACGGCCGAGGAGTTGGCCGAGCTCTATGGTCGCGGCACGTCCTGGTGTCTGCAGCTGGCGATGGACATCGCGCCGGACGATCCCTGGGCGTGGGACTCGCGCATCGTGATTGACGCCGCCTTCGCTCGCTATCTGCGTGAGGCAGCTGACTTCGCCGGTGGTCGTCTGATCCCGGCTGAGAGCTAGGAGAGCTCTTTTTAGGAAGTCTTTAGATTGAAAGGGGGGCCTTTGCCCCCTTCCTCGCGGAAAGGATCCACGAGGGCTCTTCGCCGCTAGTCCTCGCCTACCCGACGGATCACGATCTGGTCCTCCTCGACGGTGATCTCCACCGGGCGATGGCCCGCCCAATGTTCGGCGTACACAGGGTTGTCTTGGATTGCCGGATCGAGCCATAGGCCGTAACCCTCTTCGCCATGATCGAACGTGCCCTCCAATGGGCCGGTGCTGCGCGAGGAGCGGCGGCCGCGACGACTGCGCCGGCGACGCGGCGCCGGAGTTGGCTGCTCTTCGTCCTCCTCTTGGGCCTTGGCTTCCGCCTCGGCCTTGGCACGCTCGGCGGCGGCCTCCAGTTCGGCTGCGATCAGCTCGTCATCCTCGGCGCGCAGATCAATCTCCTCGGGATAGGACGGTGCCGCGGTGCCCTCCACGGGCGCGTCCTCGCCAAGCAGCTCGTTCTGGCGCTTGAACTGCTCGATGTCCTGCACCGTGACCTCCAGCTGGTGGGCCACCCAGGCGTCGGTGCGGCCTTGGCGTACCCAGCTTCGAATCTGGTTGAGGTGCGGGCGCAGTGATCTACGTGCCATAGCGGTCCGGGAGACTAGCGCATGCTCCCGCCGCTCGCCCGCTCGGGCGGCGCTGAGGTCGGCCGCGTGCGCGTTCGGTGCAACGGGACACTATGCTTGCCATAGAGCGGAAAGCAGGGGCGCTTTCCGCATCCTCATCAAACGTCGTCGCCGACTAGAAGGGTGCAACCGCAAAATGCTGGTTCTGACGCGCAAGCCTAACCAGAGCATCATGATCGGCGATGACATCGAGGTATCGGTTCTCTCAGTTGTCGGCGACAAGGTGCGCATAGGCATCCACGCGCCGCAGGACGTGGCGGTCTTTCGCACCGAGATCTATCTGGAGATCCAACGCGAACACAGCGAGGGTACGCGTACCGACGAGGCTGTCAGGGCCGAGGTCGACGAGGCCTTGGGCCGCCTCGGCGACGGCAGCTGACATCCGCAAACGCCGGAACACCCGGCCCGGTGTCTAGCTGAGCAGCAGGTAGAGCGTGCGGAACATCACGACCGTGACGATCACGGCCGTGAGGATGAGCGTCAAGGCGAGCAGCACAAAGCGCACCGACCCGCGCTTGTGACGGCGCTCCACCTCGCGCTTGATCGCGCGCTGCTCGGTGGTCTTGCGAAGCGAGGCGCGACGGTGGCGCTCCATTGAGATCTCGCGAGCGAACGCCCGCTCGATCTCGTTTAGGGACTGCCTCATCTTCATATGACTCGACCGTACCCGCTACGCACTAACCGACCGGGGTCTTGCCCTCGGCGCGCTCGTAGACGCCCACGAAGCGCAGGTAGTTCTCGGCGATCTGACGGGCGCCGACGGAGCGTTCGATCTTGCCGTCGACGTATTCCTTTAGCGGCGTCCACCAGATCGAACGACCGATTGCAAAACCAACGAACCCATCGACCGGCGCCGCCTGCTGCAGCCAATGATCGACCTTGGCGTCATCGGCGCCGCGGCCGAGCACGACGCAGACGACGCCGTCACGGCCGCCGGTTTGCGCCTGAGCGGAGAGCATTTCGCAGTCCGAGCGCTCATCTACGCCCTCGATCTTCCAGATGTCGACCTCGATGCCAGCGTCTTGGATCTCGGCGATGGCACGGCGCATCAGCTCGGGGCGAAGCTCGGCGTCGTAGCGTTCGGTGCTGCCTTCCACCGACTGTAGTTGCGAGGTCTCAGCCGGAACCAATAGCTCGAATAGGAACTTGCGATCGTGGGAGTGCAGCCAGTCGGACAGGCGCTTTAGCTTGCCGAGCTGCTCGCGATTTTCCCCTGCGTCCCCGTCGGGGTTGTAGCGGACGAGCACCTTGGTGAAGTCCGGGTCGAAGCTTTCGATGTGCTCGCCGAACTGGTCGCCGTACTGGAAGTCGAACATATTCTGGCCCGAGCGCTCGGCGGGCATAGCCAGCTTCAGGCCCTGGGCGCGTGCCTCGGCGGGCACCGAGCCACCGAACTGCTCATCCACGAGCACACCGGTGACGGAGGGGTCAGCGCCTGCGGCGACGGCACGCTGCATGCCCTCGAAGATGAGGTGCTTGGCGTCGGCGATCATCGCCGTCTGCTCTGGGTCCGGCTCTCCCTCGATGCCGAAGAACTTCTTTTGGAAAGAACCTCGGTGGTCGAAGGCCAGGATGTAGAGCTTCTTCTCGTAGCCGAGCTGCATCGATCTCCTTTGGGACGGCGGGGTATGACCGCACAATCTATTGCCTTACGGAGCCTAGAATGACACGATGCCCTCCAGCGCTGATCTGTTCGTGGTCTGCAAGAAGTGCGGATCGGAGGTCAGCCCGTACATAACCGAGTGCCCTTATTGCGGGCATCGACTGCGTCGGCGCGCGCCGAAGCTGCCGCGCGAGCGCCTTGGCGGCGCTCGCCACGGGCTACTCAAGAAGACGCGGCTCGGACGTCTGCGCCGGGGCGAGATGGCTGGTGTGCGCGCCGATCGACTGCCCTACGCTTCGCTGGCTCTCGTTGCTCTCAGCGCTTGTGTCTGGATTGCCACGCAGGGTGGCTACCTGAACGTCTTGAACCTGATCGTGATCGGTCCGCTGCACGGCGACTGGTGGCGGCCGCTTACCTCTTCATTTCTCTATGGCAGTGGCTTCTCGGGCGGCCTGACGCTATTTGCCACACTGATGGCCGTGGCCGTGTTTGGCGGACTGGTCGAGCGTCGGCACGGGCCGCTGGTCGTGATCTTTCTGTTCTTCGCTGCG
Source organism: Solirubrobacteraceae bacterium (assembly GCA_035719985.1). GTDB lineage: Bacteria > Actinomycetota > Thermoleophilia > Solirubrobacterales > Solirubrobacteraceae > Palsa-744. The sequence goes on from DASTPN010000155.1 coordinate 19,159, forward strand.
CAGGTGGCGGGCACACTGGCTGCCGAGGCGGTTTACCCCGTCGCGGTCGTCACCGGGGCAAACGCGGCGGCGTTGGCGCTGCTGGCGGCTTGGGCGGCGCCCAACCTGCTGGCCGCTCGGGCCGGCGAATACTACGAGGCCGACCTAATGGGAGCGGCTGCCTTTGCGGCCGTGCTGCTTGCGCTGCCGTTCGCGCATTGGGGGGGTACGAGCTGGCTGGCAGGCGTCACCGGCGCCGCGATCGGGCTCGTGCTGGGCGCCGGCCTCGGTAGGGTGAGGCAGCCGTGAGCGTCGCTAGCGCAGGCCAGGCCGCGCAGTGCAACAGTCAACCACCAGACAGGAGTATTTGACGATGCAGATTCGCTTTCTCGGCCACGCTGCCTTCCAGCTCAGCGACGGTGAGACCACTATTCTGATCGACCCGTTTCTGACCGGCAACCCGAAGGCCGCCGTCTCAGCTGATGATCTGAATCCCGATGCGATCCTGCTCACGCATGGACACGCCGACCACATCGGCGACACGGTCGCGATTGCTAAGCGCTCCGGGGCGCACGTTGTAGCGATCGTGGAGATCGCCAATGAGCTGAAAGACGACGGGCTGGAGAAGGTGTCCGATCCCAACATCGGCGGAACCGTGCAGCTGGAGTGGGGCTCGGTCAAGCTCGTTCCTGCCTGGCATACCTCCACCACGCCGAAGGGGACGGCGAACGTACCGGCCGGGCTGATCGTGAGGATGGGGGGAAAGACGATCTATCATCTCGGCGACACAGGGCTATTCTCGGATCTGGCGTTGAACGCGTCTTCGGTGGGCGGGGTCGACATTGCGCTGATGTGCATCGGCGGGCACTACACGATGGATCGCCACGATGCTGTTGAGGCGGCGCGGCTGATTGGCGCGCGACAGGTGATCCCTTGCCACTACGACACATTCCCGCCGATCGAGACCGACGCGCAGGCGTTCAAGTCCGAGGTTGAGGCTCAGGGCGGCTCTGAGGTGATCGTGCTGGCTCCCGGTGAGACGCACTCGCCATGACGCACGCGATCGTGCTGATCGAAGCCGAGCGCGATGCGCTGTCGACGCTCGGCGGGGAGCTAGCCGACATCGAGGGGGTGGCCGAGGCCTATTCGGTCACCGGGCAGTGGGATTTCGTGGCGATCGTGCGCGTGCCCGACCATGAGCAGTTGGCCGACGTCGTCGCCGATCGGATCGGGCAGCTCTCGGGGGTGGCGCGTACTCAGACGATGGTCGCCTTTGCCGCATTCTCCAAGCATGATCTCGAGGCGCTGTTCTCGATCGGCGAGTAGCGGCGCGCTCTGAGACGCAACCGCAGATGGCATCGATACCGCTGAAGCCTCAATACGGCCCCACGCTCGGACGGCTGCTTGAGCCGCGTTGGCGTGCGGCCAGGCCATTTACGCGTAGTGTCGTGATTGCTACCGGTGGGGTGCTGGCGCTATCGCTAATCGTGGCGGTGTTGAGCCTGCTCGACGCCAGTTACTCGCACGGTGGGCCGGTGCCGTTCAGCTTTCGCTACCGGGGGCTATACCGGAGCACTCCGGACCCTGGCGGGTACGTAAAGGTCGCGCGCAGCGCGCATGGGCAGTTGGAGGACTCCTTCGCCGTAGCTCCGCTGCGAATAGCTCCGTACGCGGGCAGCGTCACCGGTGTGCTGCCGCTGCGCAGCGCTGGTTATATCCGCGAACTGCAACGCCGCTTTGCCGGCTTTCGCCTTCAGAGTGAGGGCAAGACCCGGATCACCTCGACGCTCGCCGGATATGACGTTCGCTACAGCGCCTTGATCGAGGGTCGCCGGCTGTCGGGACGCGACATCTTTCTGCTGCCGAGCGGGGCACACGTGCGCGAAGGAGTGGTGCTCCAGATGCTCACAAGCGAACACGCGAGCGTCGCGAAGCCTGTTGCTACACAGGGTGTGCTTGAAAAGCCGCTGAAGACATTCAGCTTGGGCTAGGCCCTGGGCCGTTCAGGGAGCTGTGATTTCAGTCCCGGCCGAACCGGTGCCTGGATCGGGCGGGGTGGTGCCCACACCGACCGGCTCGGAGGCGCCCGTTTCGCCCGTCCCCGAAGTAGGTGGTGGCGGCGGGGGCGGAGGCGTGGTCGCCGTGCTCGGGGGTGGTGTCGCTTCGGTCCCGCCGGTGGTCACGGTGGCCGTCGGAGTCGTCGTGTCAACGGTGGCGGGTTCGCCGCTCGGCTGCTGAGCTTGATCGCTCGGCAGTTGCGTTGATTCGGTCGTGACCTGAGTGACGGGAGGTGCAGGCGGTTTCTCGGCGACCGTCTGCGTGGTCTGGACGGTCTTCAGCGCAGGAGTGCTGGCCGTGACCGGTACTGATGCCTCGGGCGCCTTCGGCTTGGCGGTGAGCTTTGCTGGATGGCGGTGAAGCCGCCGTGTGCCGGTTGAGCTGGTCACGCTGGTCGGTTGTGCAAGCGAGCGTGTCACGACCGGTTCGCTTGCGCGACTGACCTCGGGCGCCGAAGCCGTGGCGATCGCCGAATGGTGATGGTGGGTGCGCGCCGAGGTGTGTTCTGCCTCGACGGTGCCGGCTGTGACGATCGCGGCCACCGCAAGTCCCGCCACAGCCTTTGTCGCTAGCGCCCCGGCTCCCGCGGTCAACAGACCGCCTCCAGCGCTCGCGCCGCCGGCAGCGGTGGCACCGGCGGCCGCGCCGGCGCCCCCAGCACCGGCACCGGCCACATGTGCACCGCCGGCGCCGGCGGTCCCCCCGAGCTTTGAGAGCACCAGCTTCTTCAGCAGGAACAGCGGGGCTACGGGCATGATCGCGGCCAGCGCGACGTTGTTCTGCTTCAGGTGCTTCTTGAAGGAGCGGCAGCGCTCGCAGTCACGCACGTGACGGCGCACGGCCGGCGTCAGCTTGACCAAGCCCTCGGCCACTTCACCGAGCTCCATTCGCACCTCGTCACAGGTCAGCTTGCGTGCCTCTGATGCCTCGGCCAGCGAGATGCGGGCTCGCACCAGCAGCGACTTCACGGCCGGAACCGTCGTCTCCATCGCGTCGGAGATTTGCTCATAGGAGAGGGCGTCGATCTCGCGTAGCAACAAGGCGGTGCGCTGGGTCTCCGGCAGCTGTTGGACATCGCCGATCAACTGGCGGAAGCTCTCACGACGCATCACCTTCTCGGCCGTGGAGACGCCGTTCTCTGCGTAGTGGACATCCATCGAGTCCACTCCGATGGCGCTTGCCTTGCGCAAATGGTTGAGCGAGCGGTTGCGCGCGATCCGGTACAGCCACGGGCGCACGTTGATCGGCCGGTCGTCGGCCATCAGCGCGT
>DASTPN010000156.1:0-3331 GCA_035719985.1 Solirubrobacteraceae bacterium
AAGAGCTCAAGCACCCTGCTCCCGTCTTTCATGGAGACACGCTGTTCTGCGAGTCCGAGGTGCTCGAGAAGCGCGAGTCGCAGTCAAAGCCCGACCGCGGCACCGTCAAGGTACACACACGCGTGCTCAACCAGGACGGCGTGCTGGTGGCCGAGTTCAAGCGCCTGGTGCTCGTACCGCGACAGAAACCGGATCCCACCCACCCCGGCGTGGGCGCCGAGGGCAATGTCGAGTAGCGCCATTCGGTAGCTCTTCCCGCTCAGTTGGCGGTAAGCCCGCTACCAACATCTTCCGGGGTTGCGATAGTCTCCAGGTATGCGCCCCACACGGGCGTTTTTACGTTCCCTGGCGCCTTTGCGCGCGGCTGCGCCGCGCGGGCCCCAGACCCACGCGACACTGAGGAGCCGCTCGCACGTCATGGAGACCACAGCCACCGCCGCCCCAAATACGAACCACAAGCGCCTGCTGGCGTGGGTCGAGGACATCGTCGAGCTGTGCGAGCCCGAGTCCGTCCACTGGTGCGACGGTTCGGCGCAGGAGTATGACGGCCTCTGTCAGGTGCTCGTGGATGCCGGCACCTTCACCAAGCTCTCTGAGGCCAAGCGCCCCAACTCCTATCTCGGCCTCTCCGACCCGGGCGACGTCGCTCGCGTGGAAGACCGCACCTTCATCTGCTCTCCCAGCGAGGAGGAAGCGGGTCCCACCAACAACTGGCGTGAGCCCGAGGAGATGAAGGAAGCCCTCAAGGAGCTCTTCACCGGCTGCATGCAGGGACGCACGATGTACGTCGTTCCCTTCTCGATGGGCCCGATCGGCTCGGATAAGAGCCAGATCGGCGTGCAGCTGACCGACTCCCCCTACGTAGCCGTATCGATGCGGATCATGACCCGCATGGGCGCCCGGGCACTCGAGTCACTTGGCGAGGAAGGCGACTTCATCCCCTGTCTGCACTCGGTCGGCATGCCGCTGGCCGACGGTGTGCAGGACGTCCCCTGGCCCTGTAATGCCGAGAACAAGTACATCGTCCATTTCCCGGCCACGCGCGAGATCACCTCCTACGGCTCGGGCTACGGCGGCAACGCGCTGCTCGGCAAGAAGTGCTTCGCGCTTCGGATCGCTTCGGTGATGGCCCGCGACGAGGGTTGGATGGCCGAGCACATGCTGATCCTCAAGCTCACCTCGCCTGAGAAGGACGTCAAGTACATCGCGGCGGCCTTCCCCTCCGCCTGCGGCAAGACCAACCTGGCGATGCTGGTCCCGACGCTGGAGGGCTGGGAGGTCGAGACGGTCGGCGATGACATCGCCTGGATGAAGTTTGGCGACGACGGCCGCCTATACGCGATCAACCCTGAGGCGGGTTTTTTCGGCGTGGCGCCCGGCACCGGCGAGCACACCAACCCCAATGCGATCCACATGGTTGAGTCCGACACGATCTTCACCAACTGCGCATTGACCGACGACGGCGACGTCTGGTGGGAGGGCCTCAGCGACGAAGCACCCACGCATCTGACCGATTGGCGCGGCAAAGATTGGACGCCCTCCAGCGAGACGCCGGCCGCTCATCCCAACGCTCGCTTCACCGTGCCCGCCGCCCAGGACCCGGCCATCGCCGCGGAGTGGGAGGACCCGACTGGAGTGCCGATCTCGGCGATCCTGTTCGGAGGTCGCCGCTCCACCGTTGTGCCGCTCGTAAGCGAGGCGTTCGACTGGGAGCACGGCGTCTTCATGGGCGCGACGATGGGCTCGGAGAAGACCGCCGCGGCGGCCGGGACCGTCGGCGAACTGCGCTTCGACCCGTTCGCGATGCTGCCCTTCTGCGGCTACAACATGGCCGACTACTTCGCGCACTGGCTGAAAATCGGCCGTGAGGCAGACGCGCAGAAGCTGCCGAAGATCTTCTACGTCAACTGGTTTCGCAAGGACGAGAACGGCAAATTCCTGTGGCCCGGCTATGGCGATAACTCGCGTGTGCTGGCCTGGGTGTTCGCGCGTTGTGCCGGTCACGGCGCCGCGACCGAGACGCCGATCGGATACATGCCCCCGGTCGGCTCGGAGGGCCTTGACACCTCCGGCGTGGCTATTTCCGAAGAGAACATCGCCGAGTTGCTCCGTGTCGACGTTGCCGAGTGGAAGGCGCAGTTGCCGCACTTCCACGAGCACCTGGGCAAGTTCGACCGCCTGCCGCCCGAGCTGCACCAGCAGCTGCTCGCGCTAGAGCAGCGCCTGTCGGCCTGACGGCGGCGACGCTCAGGCCGGTCCGGCGACGTCGGCTGTGCCCGCTTTGCCGGCTGGGTCCTCCCAATTCGGCGCGACTGCGACCGGTTCGCGTCGGCGCCACGTCAGCGCCAGTGCGATCGACTGGGTAGTGAGCGCCACCGCGATCGCCACAGCGAAGCTGGCTGCGGTCGATAGCGAGCGCAGCGACTCCGCCAGCGCGAAGCAGAACAGGGCATAGGCAACCAGCCCCAGCACGAAGCCGCGCATGATCCGCAGCAGGTCCTCTTCGCCGTGCAGCGCGTGCGTGAACACGGCCAGTACGCTGGCGATCACCGGGAACGGCGCTAGCAGCCCGCTCAGTTTCGCCCCGAGCTGCCCCGCCAGCGCCGTCAGCGCCAGCACCAGGGCCAGAGCGCTCACCGCTCGCAGGGGTAGATCCCATCGGGGCGGCGTGATCGCGCTCAGGGATTGGCCATCCGAGCGTGGCAGCGCCAACAAGGCCAGCGCGACTGACGCCAACACGCACACGAGAGAAATCGCCGGTGGCACGGAAAATGCGCTGAGCACCAGGGTCATCGCAAAGAACGCCCCCCATCCCAAAATCAGGCTCGCCCCCCAGTGGGCTTTGCTCGCCAGTCGTGCGTACACCACTATGAAGGCGATCAGAGACACGATGCCAAGCAACGTCGATGAGGACGCGTCGGCGGCGAAGATACGGCCGTGATCGAGGGCGAAGACGAGCAGGATCGGCCCGGCCACGACCGGCAGCCCGCCCACCAACCCGCCGATCCGAGCACCGTAGCGTCGCGCGGCGATCGAAGCTCCCATCACGAACGCAGGGGCCAGCACGATCTTTGCCGCGAGCACTCCCATCGTTTAGATGATGGCCCTACTCGTGGGCGTCGTGCGCTTCGCCGCCCGCGGATGCCGGTGGGCGCGACTCCTCGGCAAGCGAGGTGATCGTCAGTCCGCCCCGCGCCGCGGACTCGAGCACGTCGGTGGCCTCCTCCAGCGAACGGGCATACAGCTCGACCAGCAGATGCACGACGATCTGGTCTTCCTCGTGCTTGTGAAAGCGCACGTGGGTGAAGAACTCTCTAACACCGTACTCGCC
>DASTPN010000157.1:0-26064 GCA_035719985.1 Solirubrobacteraceae bacterium
GATCTCTGGCCGAGCGCCTTGGCGCGCGCGGCCGAGCTAACTTCGATCAGGTCTCTGGGGGCCTCGAAGAACACCGCCTCGTTGTGGGATGCCGCAGCAGTGCCAAGACCGGCGGTGCCGAGCAGAAGGATGGCGAGCAGCGAAATGATTGCTATGCGGTATCTGAGCATGGTCGATTGAGACACCTGGGGATGAGGATTGTTGCGGTCGGTTGCGCTTGGTCTGCTCATGGGCAAGCTGCGCAGTGCAGCAGCCGCGCCGGACGAAACTCAGCGCACCGGGTAGGGAGGCAGAGGATTGTCGATGATGCCATGCCGGACTCCGCTGTGATCCATGTAGAGGGCATACCCCAGGATCAGCACGGCGAACGCGATCCACGTGGGGATTCGCCAACGAGGGCGTGCGCTCAGCGTGAAGGCGCCGGCCGGATAGAACGCGGGCGCTGAGAGGAAGATCATCCGGCCCCAGTCCAACGCGAAGGTCATCGACACTAGCGAGCATGCCACCAGCGCCAATCCGCGGCGCGCGAAACGGCTGCCACGCAAGGCAAGCGGTGCCAGCAGCCAAAGCGGTCCAAACACCGAGAACATCCGGCGCAACTCCGTTGCCAGGCTGTCGAGGCCAAGACGGATGACATGGCCGCGTTCACCCACGAGCGAGCCACCGTACCCGGGCACCGAGGAGCGGCCGACGGTAGGGATCGCCAAGTGCAGCGCCGCATACGCCGCCACGGCCGGCGCTCCCGCCGCCAGCACACGCACGATGGCCCCGCGATCCCACAACCTGACCGCCCAGACGGCGTATGCCAACGGGATCACAAACAGAACGGCTTCGCGGAACAGCACGCCGACCAGCAATGTGAGCGCCAGCGCGCGCAGACGACGCTGTACCACCAGCAGCGTGGCGGCCATCATGAACAGCATCGTCACCGCGTCGGGATTGCGACCGTCTCGCAGTCCGACGAGCAACAGCGGCGGAGATACGGCTAGCGCGAACGCCAGCGGAGCGGCCACGGTCGCCGGTGCGGCGAGCTGGCGCATCAGCGCGAAGGCAAATGCCGCTGCGCCGGCCGCCGCCAGCCAGGACAACAGCAGGAATGAGGTCGTGTGCGAGAACGGCAGCACGTGCACCAGCCACGGCAGACCAACGCGATAGGCGAATGGGAACGTGTGGGTGCCAAACGGATGCTGGGCCATCCGCTCATAGATGAGGTCATCGCCGCGTGGAACCGGCTCGCGGCGACTGAGCAAGCTGAGGGCCGCAAGCGCCAGGCCGCCGGCCAGTCCCACCGCGCAGGCTTGCGCCGCCGGCGAGGTCGCGTTCGGTAGCGTGCGGGCGGATGAGCGCAGCGATTGCACCGGACGACATCGTCCTCACCCACGCGGACGTAGCTCCCGACGCGCGCGAGCCGCTGCTCGTACTCGAGCCACTTGCCGCCTTTCTCGACAAGCACGGGATCGGATCTGGGGAGATCCACGCCCAGCCGATCGGCGACGGACATTCGAACGTGACCTACCTGATCCAACGGGATGGAGATCCCACCCACGCTGCCGAGGTCGTCCTGCGCCGCCCGCCACGCGGGCCGCTGCCTCCGAGCGCACATGACGTGCTGCGCGAGGCGCGCCTGCTGCGGGCGCTCCAGAGCACTGCCGCGCGAGTGCCGAAGGTGCTGGCCGTGGGCGATGACGAGACGATCATCGGCAGCCCCTTCTACGTGATGGAGCGCGTGCCCGGAGAGGTGATCGTGTGGCAGACACCGCCGGCGCTTGACACCCCCGAGCAGCGGCGGCGCATCGGTGAGGAGCTGATCGACGCGCTGGTGGAGATTCACGCCGTCGATTGGCGCGCCGCCGGCCTGGAAGGCTTTGGCAAGCCGACCGGCTACTTGGAGCGCCAGCTACGGCGCTTCGGCGGGCTGTGGGAGCACAACCGCACGCGCGAGCTGCCGGAGATGGAGCGGGTGGCGACTTGGCTGGGCGAGAACCTGCCCGAGTCCGGTCCGGCGAGCATTGTCCACGGCGACTACCGAGTTGGCAACACAATCTTTGCCCCGCAGGCGCCCGCACGGCTGGTGGCGGTGCTCGATTGGGAGATGGCCACGATCGGCGATCCGCTGGCCGACATTGGCTACATGTGCATGTTCTGGACCGAGGCGGACGATCCCGCCGAGGGGCTGCGGGCCGCACTTGGCAACGTCACCCGCGCGGAGGGCTACCCCACTCGCGCCGAGCTGATCGCCCGCTATGAAGAGGCGAGCAAGCGCTCGATGACCGACCTGCGCTGGTACGTGACGCTCGCGCTGTGGAAGTCTGCCGTGTTCATGGAGGGCAACTACAAGCGCGCCGTCTCCGGCACCACCGACGACCCCTACCTGAAGGCGTTCGGTGAGGGCGTCGCCCAGTTGGCCAGGCAAGCTGAGGGGGTGGCCCACGGTGAGTGAGGCGCAGAGCAACGGGCGCAGCGCGCTCTTGATCGACTGGGGCGGGGTATTGACGACCAACCTGTTCACCTCGTTTCACGAGTACTGCGTGCGCAACGAGATCGACTCCGAGCAGCTGGTGGCGAGCTTCCGCTCCAATCCCGACTTTCGCGAGCTACTGATCGCATTGGAGAAGGGGGCGATCGAGGAGCCCGAGTTCGAGCGACGCTTCGCCGAGATACTCGGCATCGACTCCGATGGTCTGATCGACGGCCTGTTTGCCGGCGTGCAGCCCGATGTTGCGATGGTGGAGGCGGTCCGGGCCGCCCATGACGCCGGCATTCGCACGGCACTCGTCTCCAACTCCTGGGGCGTGCATCGCTACCCGCACGACCTGTTCGGTGAGATCTTCGACGGCGTCGTCATCTCCGGCGAGGTCGGGACGCGTAAGCCCTCCAAGCGCATGTACGAGCTGGGGGCAGAGCGCGCGGGCGCGCAGCTGCACGAGTGCGTGTTCGTCGACGACCTGCCGTTCAACCTGACGCCGGCCGAGGAACTGGGGATGGCGACCGTGCACCACACGAGTGCAACGACCACCATCCCCCAACTTGAAGCGCTGCTCAGCGTCCCTCTCGGTGCATAGGCGTGCCCGGTGTGAACGAGACGCCGCGTAGGACTTCTCCGTAGCCGGCGTGGCGCAGCGTGAGGAAGCGCTGCCACGGCTGCGCTTCGTCGCCGGCCAGCGGATCGGAGATCGCCACCAGCTTGTTCGGGTCTGCCCCTTGATCGCCGTCGCCGGAGACTGTCGAGGTCACCGCCCAGATCGTCGCCAGGCCGTGCGAGTCGAGGCGACCGGTGAGGTTGCGCAGACCGCCGGTGGACGGTGCCCACGGCAGTTTCGTCAGCGGGTTTTCACCCGTCGGGTAGCCGGGGACGGCGTAGGGCTGACCCAGGTCCAGGCCCGCCTGCAGCGTGTACACGTGCTTCCATTCGCCGGCGGCCGGCTCGAACACCCACTTCTGAAGGCCCGCTTCGGTGTCGGTGGCTGCTTCGTTGTAGTCGCCGAGTGTTGAGGAGAAAGCGTTTTCACCATTGCCCTCGTCGGCCACGTACAGGGTGCTTGCGTTGGCAAACCATAGGCCGAACGGGAAGTGCGTCTTTGTCTTCAGTTCGGTCGGGAAGCCGCGCAAGATGCACATGTTGTCCGAGGAGAGCATTTCCTTTTTGAGCCCTTCTTCGGTGTAGGCCAGCGGGTTAGTCGGCAATGGCGCGCCAGGCACCGGAAGGCCGACACCCGTCGGGCAGGCTTTACCAGTTGTGTCCACGAAGTAGACGGTGTTGACGCCGTTGCTGCCACTTCCCTTGGTGAAGTAGACGACTTTGCCCGAGATCGTCAGGCCACGGAAGTTGGTGTCCTTGCTCGGCTTGTCGGCCTTGTCGCCCAGCTGAGTGATGTTGAAGGCGGCAAACGGCGTCGGCAGCTCCGGCGTCTGCGCGGACTCCGGCAGCGTCGAGGGTGCCATTAGCTGCGCGCCCGCGCCGGTGATGATCCCGGGCGGCACCGGCTTTGAGCCATTGCCCGCGTTGCCTGCCGTGTACAGCAGATTCTGTCCTTCTTCTTCATTTAGGATCGCCGCGCGGCCGTTGTTGCCGCTGTAGGCGTTAGTCTCGGTGAAGTGGAAGTGGCCGTGCTTGTCAAGCTGAGCCACGACGCGATAGTTGACAGCCTTGTCGGGGTTGGTCGGGTCGATCACGCTGGGCGTGTTGGCGTTGGAGGCATCGATCGCGTCGACCGGTGCCAGGTAGCCCATGAACGTGACATAGCGATCTCCGGTGGAGAGGTTTAGGGCCAGCTCGGACTTCGAGGAGAAGCTCGTGACCATCTGGTCGCTGCCGGCACCGACGCCTCGCTGCCCACTGTTGGGCACCTCGATCGTGCCGATCGGCCAGCCAAACGGCGTCAGCTCGTCCAGATAGATCTTCGAGGTGATGCCAAAGCTTTCGTCGATCAGGTCGTTATCGAAGACCTGCGGATAGGCAGCACCAGCGTTGGCGGTGACACATTCCGTCGTGCAGCCGGTCGGGAGCTTCGTTGCTCCCGCTACGAGCGGCGCCTTGCCGTCGTAGACGCTGCGACTGACTAGCAGGTTGCCTGGGATCAGCTCGTGCCCATCGTCGGCGAGCGCTGGTGCCGCGACGCCAGCGGCGCCTGCTCCGACGGCGAGAGCCGGCAGCACCCAACGGGCATGCGTTAGCACGCGTGACCACTTCCCTGTCATCGTTTCTCCTTTATAAGCGGACAGTCAGGTCGCGCATTGACGACCCGAAGTGTGCCGGCAAGCTATGACGGGGTTTTTCCGTATATGTGACAATCGCGTAACGTTGCCGCTGCGCTAACAATCGCGCAACGTTGCGCGACTTCACAGTCAGATCACGATCGGTTCACAGTGAATGCACAATGACTTCACACTGTGCATTCACGCCCGTCAATCCCTGTCACCACGGCCGTACATGAGCTTGAACAGGCGCGCGATCATGCGCGTGGTCCTGACCTTGTACGGGAACATGTGCGCCTCGCGCTTGAGCGCCAGCTTCGGCGTCACCACGATCGCCTGCTGTGAGCAGTACTTGCGGATGCCGCCGGCGCCGTGACGGGAGCCGAGGCCTGAGGCCTTGGCTCCGCCCATCGGCAGCTCCAGCGCCGTGTAGTTGACGACCGCGTCGTTGACGTTTGCGGCGCCCGCTTCCAAGCGCCGGGCGATCTGCTCGCCGCGCTCAGTGTCCTTCGTGAAGACCGAGGCGCCGAGGCCGTACGGCGACTCGTTGGCCAAACGCACCGCCTCCTCGGCGTCTGCCACCTTCATGATCGGCAGCGTCGGTCCGAACGTCTCCTCGGTCATGATCTTCATCGTGTGGTCGACGTCGACCAGCACGGTCGGCTCGTAGAAGCGCCCGCTGACGTTCTGCACCTGGTGTCCGCCGGCGAGCACGCGCGCACCCTTGTCCACCGCGTCAGTCACGTGCGAGGAGATCGTCTCCAACTGCGGCGGGAAGGTGATCGCGCCGACGTCGACCGAGCCGGGGCCGTGCGGAGCGCCGACGCGCAGGGCTCGTGCCTTCTCGCTCACCTTCGCGACGAACTCGTCATAGACCGGCGCCTCCACATAGGCGCGCTCGATCGAGATGCAGGTCTGACCGGCGTTCTGCATCGCGTAGTAGACCGCGACGTTGGCTGCCCGCTCGAGGTCAGCATCTGAGAGCACGATCATCGGGTCCTTGCCGCCGAGCTCAAGCGAACAGGGGATCAGGCGCTTGGCCGCCGCCTCGGCGACCTTGCGGCCGGTCGCGGTGGAGCCCGTGAACATGATCATGTCGACCGCGTCGGTCAGCGCGGCACCGGTGCCGCCGCGGCCGGTGGCGACTGCGAAGACGCCGTCAGGCAGGCCGCACTCGCGTAGACCTTCGGCAAGCAGCATCGAGGTGAGCGGCGTGACCTCGCTGGGCTTGAGGATCACGCTGTTGCCGGCCGCCAGTGCCGGGATGCAATCGCCGAAAGAGTTGGTCAGCGGGTAGTTCCAGGGGCCGATCACGCCCACCAGGCCAAGCGGGCGGTAGCGCAGGATCAACTTCTTGCCCTTGAGCAGGATCTGCGCCGATTTGATCCGCTCGTCGGCGAGATACTTGGGAGCGTTCTTGGCCCAGAAGCCGAAGGCGTTGGCGGCGTAGGCGATCTCGGCGAACTCGGCGTCCTCGTAGGTCTTGCCGGTCTCTGAGACGATCGTCTCGATCACGCGCTCGGAGTGCTCGATCAGCCACTTCTGCGCGCGCAGCAGGATGCGCGCGCGCCCCTCGAAGCCATAGGCCTCCCACTGCGGCTGCGCCGCACGAGCGCGAGTGGCCATCTCCGCAACCGCGCCGGCGTCGAGATCGGGAACGTGGGCGACGATCTGGCCGGTGGCCGGGTTCTCGACGGGGATATCGCCTCCGCCGGCGCTCGCGCCATTGGGCGCGGACCCATTGTGGACCTCAGGATTTACCTGCTGCTCGACGGTAGCCATATCGCGTGCTCCTCAGCCTCGTTCGCTTAGACGAACAAGGCTACACCCGATTTGGCTAGTCAGCCAGCTCGACTGTGGCGATCCCGATCGGCTCGACCGGTTTGTCGCCGCCGTCGGTCTGCACGCCCTCCAGGGCCTCGACGACATCCATCCCGCTCTGCACCTGGCCGAAGACCGTATGTTTGCCGTCCAGCCACGGACACGCCGAAGCGGTGACGATGAAGAACTGTGAGCCGTTGGTGTTGGGGCCCGCATTGGCCATCGCCAGCGCGCCGCGAACGATCTTGTGCGAGTTGATCTCGTCCTCGAAGGTGTAGCCGGGACCACCGGTGCCGGTACCCTCCGGGCAGCCGCCCTGGATCATGAAGTCGCTGATCACGCGATGAAAAGTGAGGCCGTCGTAAAAGCCATCGGCAGCCAGTTTGCGGAAGTTCTCGACCGTCTTGGGCGCGTCCTCGTCGAACAGCTCAAAGACGATCGGCCCCTCTGTGGTGTTCATCGTGGCAGTGGACATGGGCCTACCCTACCCGCTCAGCGCGCAGGGCATGTCCGCGCACGTCCTTGCCATCCAGCGCCGTCACCACGCGGTCGGCCTCGTTGGCCGGAACCGACAGGAAAGAGAAGCGATCGAGCACGCTCACATCGCGCACCGCCTCACCGTCAAGGCCCGTGGCTGAGGTGACCGCGCCGACGATGTCCGCCACTTGCAAGCCGACCGCGCGGCCGCCGGCTACCAGCAGCTTCACCGACGGCTCGTCGCCGTCGCGGGAGATGTGCGGCTTGGAGTGCCGGCGCGGGCGCTCGCTGACGGGCGTCGGCGGCGTCTTCGCGTCCTTGCTCCAAGCGGCTATCTCGGTGCCGATGTGGCGCTCGATCGCCTCCAGCTCGCGCTTCTGGCGCGCCTCCACGAACGTGATCGCCCGACCGGAGCGCCCGACGCGGCCGGTGCGGCCGATGCGGTGCACGTAGGTGTCGGGGCTGGTGGGGACGTCGTAGTTGACGACGTGCGTGACGGTGGAGATGTCAAGTCCGCGCGCGGCTACGTCGGTGGCGACGAGAATCGGGACACGCCCCCCCTTGAAGGCGAGCATCACCCCGTCGCGCGAGCCCTGGCTCATGTCCCCGTGCAGCGCGCGCACGTTCATGCCGCCGTCGCGCAGCGTTCTGAACAGCTGGTCACAACGAACCTTCGTGCGCACGAACACGATGGCCTGCTCGGGCCGCTCGGCCTTGAGCACCTCCACCAGCTTCTTGGGCTTATCCCGCGTCTCGACCGGTAGCTGGAACTGCGCGACAGTGTCGATCGTCAGCGTCGTCGCCTGCACCTTGACCAGCACCGGGTCATACAGGTAGCGGTCGGCGAGCTTGCGGATCGGCGGCGGCATCGTCGCGCTGAACAGCGCCGTCTGCCGGCCCGAGGGCGTCATCGAGAGAATCCGCTCGACGTCCTCCAGAAAGCCGAGGTCGAGCATCTCGTCCGCCTCGTCGAGCACGACGAAGCGGCAGTCGTGCAGCACGATCGAGTGGCGCGAGATCAGGTCGAGCACGCGCCCGACGGTGCCGACGACCACGTGCCCACCGGCACGCAGCTGCGCCTGCTGGGTGCGGATCGGGGCGCCGCCGAAGACCGCGACGACGTCAACTCCGCTGCGCGCGCCGTAGGCGCGCAGGGCCTGGGTCACCTGGATGCACAGCTCGCGCGTGGGCGTCAACACGAGCGCCTGCACCTCCTGCTCGGAGGGATCGATGTACTCCATGATCGGCAGCCCGAAAGCAGCGGTCTTGCCGGTGCCGGTCTGCGCCTGACCGATCACATCGCGTCCTTCCAGCAGCGAAGGGATCGCCTGCTCCTGGATCGGCGAAGGCGACTCGTAGCCAACATCCTGCAGGGCCTTGAGTATCTGCTCGGAGAGGCCGAGCTCGGCGAAAGTCTTTGGCATTCGCTCCGCAGCTTATGCGCTGAGAGCGCTCAGCCCGGCCACCAAATGACAAGAAGGCCGAATCACCTGCGCTCGGGCGAGAGCGAGAGATCGAGCAGCAGCTTCCCGCTCGTGCGCCGCGCGCGCAGATCTACTTGCGCCTGTGCTGCGTCCTCAAGCGAATAGGTACCGCCGAGGACGACGCGCAGCTCGCCTCGCGCCGCTCGCGCGTAAAGATCGGCGAGCGCACCTGAGACCATCGTCGGTCGCTCCAGACAGTGGAAAAGGTAGAAGCCCGTGACGGTGCGCGAGTGGCGCAGCAGCGAGCCTGTGCGAACCTCGTTTGGCTGCTGCGAGGAGATGCCGCAGATGACTATCCGCCCGAAGTGCGCGAGCGCGCGGTAGGAGCGCTCGAACGTCTCGCCGCCGGCCATGTCGAAGACGACGTCCACCTCCCGCCCGCCGTTGGCCTCGATCAGGCGCTCTGTCAGGCCCTCGGGCTCAGGGTCGATCGCCACATCTGCGCCCAGGGAGAGCGCCAGCTCGCGCCGCTGCTCGCTGGACGCTGTGGCGATCACACGACCGGCACCGAACGCGGCGCCGAGCTGGACCGCGAGCGAGCCGACGCCGCCGGCTGCGGAGTGCACGACAACCGACTCTCCCGCCGCAACGCGACCAGCCGTCCGGTACAGGTGCCACGCGGTGAGGCCTTGGATCAAGATCGCCACAGCCACGTCGTCGCTGAGATCGTCGGGGATCGGGTAGCAGCGCTCGGCCGGCGCGGTTGCATATTCGGCATAGCCGCCGTCGCCGGTGAGCGCAACGACCCGCTGGCCGACCTTGACCGCTGCGCCGGCAGGCGCCGCCACCACGACGCCAGCAACCTCGCCGCCCGGCACGAGCGGCAGCGTTGCTTTCTGCACATAGGAGTTCGTACGCGTGTGCGTGTCTGCGAAGTTGATCCCCGCGCGCGTAACCCGTATCAGCGCCTCGCCATCATCGGGCTCGGGACTTGGCAGATCGACCAGCTCGAGTACCTCTGGGCCGCCGAACTCGCTCATCTGAATAGCGCGCATCGCGGCTCAGGCTATAGGGTCAAGGGATGCCCATAACCGTTGTCGGATCAATCGCCTTTGATGCAGTGAAGACCCCGTTTGGCGAGCGCGAGCGGATGCTCGGCGGCGCCGCCGTGCACTTCGCCCTGGCCGCCTCATTCTTCGAGGAGGTGCTGGTCGTAGGGCCCGTCGGCGATGATTTCGGCGAGAGCGAGCTGGACGTCATGCGCCAGCGCGGCGTGGACGTGTCCGACGTCGAGCGCGTAGCGGGCGGCAAGACCTTCTTCTGGCGTGGCGAGTACGGCTGGGACCTCAACTCGCGCGAGACGCTCGACACCCAGCTCGGCGTGTTCGAGGGCTTCGCGCCGAAGCTGTCCGAGCGCTCGCGTGGGAGCGACGTGCTGTTCCTGGCCAACATCCAGCCCGGCCTGCAGAGCGAGGTGCGCGCGCAGTTGCCCGACGCGCGCTTCGTGGCGCTCGACTCGATGAACCTGTGGATCGACATCGCCCGCGACGAGCTGGTGGCGGCAATCGAAGGCGTGGACTGCCTGATCCTCAACGACGCCGAGCTGCGCCAGCTGACCGGCAAGCCGAACCTCCTCTCGGCCGCGCGGGAGATCCTTGACTGGGGCCCGTCTGCCCCCAGCGTGATCGTCGCCAAGCAAGGGGAGTACGGCGCGGCGCTCGTCACGGCCGAGTCATTCTTCGCATTGCCCGCCTACCCGATGGAGAACGTGATCGATCCCACCGGCGCCGGCGACACCTTTGCCGGCGGCTTCGTCGGCTACGTCGCCGCCCACCCCGACGAGGAGCTCTCCGAGGAGTTGCTGCGCCGCGCGATGGCGCACGGCACCGCACTTGCCTCCTTCAACGTGGAGGAGTTCGGCACCGAGCGCATCGAGCGACTCACAGGCGAGGAGATCGCCGCCCGCGTACAGGAGCTGGAGGAGATCACCCGCTTCAGCGGCACGCCACTGCAGCTACGTCGCTAAGCGTTCGGGAAGCCGACGGCTTCCAGTCTCGGCACGAGGTTCGGGATGAATGTCGGCGAGAGCGCTTTGGCCGCGTCGGTGACCGTGCCCGTCGCAGGCAGCGACGGCAATACGGCGTGGCCGTTGAACTGGTCAGTCACAAAGGACAGGTGACTGGCCTCGTTGGCCGCTACCTTGGCTGCGACAACCTTCAATTCGTTTGAGCTGAGCGTTTCCACCGCGCCGAGGTAGGTCTGCACGAAGGCGGTCTCAAGCGCCACACCGGTCTTCAGCAGCGCGTGCCCACTGGTCAGGGCGCTGGCCGGGATCTTCAGCTGCAGGCCCGTCGGGGTCTTTGCGCCGAGCGCTTTGGCCAGGAACGCCTTGTGGTCCTGCTCGTTCTGGAGCGCCGCCTTGAAGTAATCGAGGTCTTCGAGCTTGGGGTGCTTGAAGGAGTGGAAGTTCTTGATGATCGCCGAGTAGACGAACACCGCCAGCGCCTCGGCCGCATAAGCCGCCTGCAGCGTGGAGTTGTCACTGACGCCGACCGAGGCGGCGAATGAGATGCCGGTCACCTGGCCGAGTAGGGTGCCGCCGGCCACCAGGGCGACGCCGCCCTTGGCGCCGTTGCGCAGGAACTGCGAGCGGTTGACGCCGGCGATGACGCTTGCTTGCTCCAGCGCGTCGTCGGGACGATCGAGGAGGCTTACTTGAGTGTCCATTGTCTGTGCCCTCACGTTCTCGAAGTTGCGGGAAATGCGATGGCACCGGAGCTGCTGGGCATCGCTTGCGCGTTCTTCGCAGCCGGCGCCCGGGCGGATCAGCTTGTGTAGGGGGCAAGGCGGGTATACGATCAATCCGGAGTGGATGCTTGGACTTTCATCTGGCTGATGATCGGCTTGAAGATCCCGATCGTGGCGCTCTTTCTGATCGTCCGCTGGGCCGTGCGCCAGACGCCCGAGGAGTGGACAGCCGAAGGCGAGGGCGGGATAGGGCCTAACCCCGGACCGCTGCACCCACACCATCCGCGCTCGCGCCTACTGCGCTCTCCGCGTCGCGGCCCGCACGGCGATCCCCCGCTGGTAGCGCCCGCCCGCGTGCGCACGGCCGTCGCCCACCGACGGCTGACCCAACGCTGAGCCGGCAATTCACACGGCATGCACCGGGAACCGGGCCCGGTGTCGCATAATCGAGGGGAACTCGAACAGATCGGACTGGAGGAGCCATGGGCGCCGAGACACAGACCCAAGACGCGAGCACCGACAGCGCCTGCGCCGGCGAGACGCTGAGCGTCACCGACAACCGCACCGGCAAGACCTACGAGCTGCCGGTCACCGACGGCACCGTGCGGGCGATGGACCTGCGCCAGATCAAGGTCTCAGACGACGACTTCGGCCTGATGGCCTACGACCCGGCGTACACCAACACCGCCTCCTGCCGCAGCGCGATCACCTACATCGACGGCGAGGCCGGCATCCTCCAGCACCGCGGCTACTCGATCGAGCAGCTGTGCGAGCACTCCACATACCTGGAGGTCGCCTATCTGTTGATCCACGGCGAGCTGCCGACGCGAGCGCAGCTGGACGAGTGGGTGTACGAGATCACGATCCACACGTTCGTACACGAGAACGTCAAGGACTTCATGCAGGGATTCCGCTACGACGCCAACCCGATGGGGATGCTAGTCGCCTCGGTCGGGGCGCTCTCGACCTTCTATCCGGACGCCAACAAGATCCATGACGAGGACGTGCGCGCGATCCAGATCATCCGACTGCTGGCGAAGATGCCGACGCTGGCCGCGTTCGCCTTCCGCCACAACATGGGGCAGCCCTACGTCTATCCCGACAACGACCTTCGCTACGCCGGCAACTTCCTGGCGATGATGTACAAGATGACCGAGCTGAAGTACCAGCCCGATCCGCGCTTGGAGAAGGCCCTGGATGTGCTGTTCATCCTACACGCCGACCACGAACAGAACGCCTCCACCAGTGCCGTGCGCTCGATCGGATCCACTCAGGTCGATCCCTACTCGGCGGTAGCCGGGGGCGTGGCGGCGTTGTATGGGCCCCTGCACGGCGGCGCCAACGAGCAGGCACTGCGGATGCTGCGCAGGATCGAGCGCGTCGAGAACATCCCCGACTTCCTGGAGGGGGTGAAGGCCGGCAACGAGCGCCTGATGGGCTTCGGGCACCGCGTCTATAAGAACTACGACCCGCGCGCGCGAATCATTCGCAAGCATCTCGATGCGGTGTTCGAGGTGCGTGGCAAGAGCCCGCTGCTTGACATCGCCACAGAGCTCGAGAAGCGCGCGCTGGATGACGACTACTTCACCTCGCGCAAGCTCTACCCCAACGTCGACTTCTACTCGGGCCTGATCTACGAGGCACTCGGCTTGCCGGTCGCGATGTTCCCCGTGATGTTCGCGATCGGCCGCACCAGCGGTTGGATCGCGCAGTGGCTTGAGATGGTGCAGGACCCAGAGCAGAAGATCGCCCGCCCCAGGCAGATCTACACGGGCCCGCGCGATCGCGATTACGTGCCGCTGGATCAGCGCGGCTGAGGCAATCGGAGCAGTTGCCGCTCGAAGCCGCTTACGAGCTCCAACAACTCGTCGCACTCCCATAGACGTCCCCACTTGCGCTGGTTCAGGCGTCGAAGAATGCCGGCCGCTTGGAGTTCCACGAGAGCGGCGCCCACCGTAGTGTGAGACTTGCCCGTCAAGCGCTGGCCGGCCGGCACGTCTATGACTGGCTGAGCCGGCAATGAAGCGATCAGTTGACGCACAGCCGATCCGCCACGCGGGTTGCCGAGCTGCTCGATCCAACCTCGCTGGAGGGCTTCGATGCGATCCGAGAACACGCCGGCGTGCAGAGCCGCATCCCGGGTGGCCGCCGCGAACAGCGTGCACCAATCGCTGATCTCCCCGTCGCGGTAGTCCACGAGTCCACCGATGTAGTCCTTCGGCTCGCTTGCCAGCACAAGGCTGATAGGAGGGATATAGCGCGGGCTTTCGTGACGGCGGCGCAGAATCGTGTAGATGAGGGCTCGACCCACGCGCCCATTGCCATCCGCAAACGGGTGGATCGTCTCGAACTGCGCGTGAGCTATCGCTGCCTGGACAACAGGCGCCAAGTCCTCGCGGTTGACGAACTCGCACAAGTCCTCCATGAGAGGCGCGACGCGCTCGGGCGCCGGAGGCACAAACGCAGCGTCGAGCGGGTGATAGTTGCTGCCGCCAATCCAGTTTTGACGATCGCGGATAACCCCCGCTATCTCGTCCCACGTAAAGCGCAGCAGCGTACGGTGGATGTCCTGGATGTCGCTCATACCGAGCGGCGCTGCCCGCGTCCCGAGAACCACGGCCTGTTCCATTGCGCTTACGTTGGCCAGGATCTCCGCCGCACGCCTATCGCCGCTGCGCCGGCCGTCGTCTGCATATGCCGCGCGCGCGAGACGCCTATGTGACAGAACCAGCCCCTCAAGGCGTGAGGAGGCGACGGCCTCGGAGCGAATCAGATTGCTGGCAAGGGCCGCCATAGACGCCAGTCGCGGCGACGAGCCGTTCAGATCCGAAAGCGCCTTCGTCGCCTCGGCTACCGTCGCCACCGCCTCGTCATCGAGTTGAAAAGAGCGTTTCGCAACCGAGACCGGGACAAAGGTCTCGTAGAAGCCCCCACGGCGCTGCTTGCGACTCGGTCCGGATGGGTTTGGGTACCACTGGCGGCGCTCGTATTGTCCAAAGGACTCCGAGAATTGTGTGATGGCGCTTGGCGTAGACGTCTCGGTCCCTTTCAATCCCGGTTAGGCTTTGCAAGTTTAGCATCTATCCTTTCAAACCGTCGAAAGCTTTGCAAGGTTGGTGATCCCTAGAGCACCAGCGTCGCCCCGTAGCGCCGCAGCCAATCGCGCTGCTCGCGCCACCCGGGACAGCGTCGCTCCACTAGCGCCCAGAAGCGCGGTGAGTGGTCGCGGATCTCCAGATGGCAGACCTCGTGCCAGACGACGTAGTCGAGCACCTGCTCGGGCGCCAGCAGCAGTCGCCAGTTAAAGCTCATGGCGCCCTTGGCCGAGCACGATGCCCAGCGCGTGGATTGGGAGCGAATCGACAGCCCCGCGTAGGACAGCCCGACCGAAGCGACGGCACGATCCAGGCGTGCCTTCACCTCAGCGCGAGCCAAGCGCCGAAACAGACTTTCGACCGAAGGGCGATAGTCCCCGACGGGCACGACCAAATCCTCCCCATCTAGGCGAGCACGGGTCCGCCCCGGCTGACGGACGAGCGTGAGCGTTCGACCCAAATAGGGGACGCGATCTCCCCGCTCGGCGACATGCGCGAGCGCGCGGCGGCCCTCGGCCAGACGGCGCTCGATCCACGGGGTCAGCTCGCGTACGGCGGCGGCCGCGGCGCGGTCGGAAGCGCGGTCGGGCAGCACGACCTCGACTTCGGTGTGAGCGCGCACGTTGACGCGGACCCTGCGGGCGCGAGCGGAGCGCCGCACGGTGTACTCGATCTGCTCGCCCCCGATCAGGTTGCTCATGCTCGCGAGCATAGGCGTGGCGGCGGGCGATAATGAGCCCGTGGCCCGTTCGATCGTGAAACTGCCCCCAGAGGTGCGCACGCCCTACCAGGTGTTCATCAACGGCGTCGCCCAACGGGAGGGGCGCGATTATCAGGTCAAGGGGAGCACGCTGATGTTCGAGCGCGAGCTGCGCAAGGACAAGATCTCAAAGCGCCGCTGGCTGCTGGGCGCCTGGGGTGTCGGCACCTACAAACAGGACGACTCGGTCGACGTGCGCTACGAAGCCCCGGACGGCTCGCCCAGGCTGGCCGAGGCGCTCGAGATCGAAGTGGCGTAGTCGCCACCCTCCCACGGCCGCGCCAGCTTCAGCGCACCGAGGATCGCGCGCGTGGCCGGGGAACGGTTGAGCGTGTAGAAGTGAATACCGGGGGCGCCTGCCTGCAACAGCTCCGCGCACTGCAAGGTCGCGTACGCCACGCCGAAGTCCACCACCGCCTCTGGGCTTCCCTCGCGCGCGTGCAGCTCCCGGCGCAGACCCTCGGGGATCGAGGCTCCGCACATCTTCGTCATCCGCTCGAGCTGGCCGATCTGCGTGATCGGCAGGATGCCCGGGATGATCGGCGCCTGGATGCCGGCGGCTCGCGCGCGGGCGAGGAAGTCGAAGTAGAGGGAGTTGTCGAAGAACAGCTGCGTGATCAGGAAGTCCACCCCCGCGCCAGCCTTCTCGGCCAGATAGGCGATGTCGGCCTCGGCGCTGAGCGCGTGGATGTGGGTCTCCGGGAAGCAGGCGGCGCCGATCGCGAATGGATAGTCGGCGCGAATCAGCTCCACCAGCTCGCGTGAATACTCAAGCCCCCCCTCTGTCTTGACCCAGTCCTGGAGCCCCGCCGGCGGGTCTCCCCGCAACGCGAGCACGTTGTCGATGCCCGCCGCGCGCATCTCATCCAGAGTGGCGCGCAGCTCGGGCACGGTGGCGCCGACACACGTGAAGTGCGCCATCGCCTCCAGGCCGTAGTCCTCCTTGATTCGCTTGACGATCTCGATCGTCTTGGCGCGCGTGGAGCCGCCGGCGCCGTAGGTGACCGACACGAACGACGGCTCGAGCGTCCGCAGCTCGGACAGCGCGTCGTAGAGGTTGCGCTCGCCCTGATCGGTCTTGGGCGGGAAGAACTCAAACGAGAAGACTGGCTCTCCGTCGGCAAGCAGCTGATCGATGCGCATCGGCAAAGGCTAACACGAGCGTGTCAATGTTTGGGGCGGATCGGCTCCGGCTCCCCCGAGCCTGCTCACTGGCACGCTGGCCGACTCGAGATCTCATCGATCAACTCAGGTCGGCGGCGCTCCAACGCTCTGGGTCGGAGCCGTCGCGAGTGGCGCGGCCGAGCACCGCGAGGTGGGTGAGCATCGCCAGCGTTTCGCTCAGCAGCCACGGGCCGCCGTGGGTGGCCAGCTCATCCTCGCTGTAGAGGCGCGGGACGGTTTCAAAGACGGTCAGCGGCCGCTCTGAGATCGCCGCCAACGCCTTCTCGAGGCGCTCGGCGACGAGTGTTCGGTTGCCTTCGATGTGGGCGAGCACGTCGGTGAACGTGCGCCCGTGCCCGGGCAGGCACAGGCGCGCGCCAAGGCGTTGAACGACGTCCAGCGACGATGTGAATTCGCCGACCGGGTCGGGCGAGTAGCCCATGTCGAAGAACAGCGAGATGCGACCCAACAGGTGATCGCCGGAGATCAATAGGCGTCGCTCGGGCTGGAACAGGCACACATGCGAGGGAGCGTGACCGGGCGTCTCGTGAACGGTCCAGGCACCAAGGTCGGTCATCACCTCGACACCGGGCACGAGCGCGCGGTCGGGCGCGATCACGGCGGAGATCCCCGATTCGTGGTCCTTGCGCTGCTCGGCGAAGCGGCGCAACGGCTCCTCCGGGACGCCGCTCTGGCGCGCCACCTCGATGCGCCGCTGGAACGCGGCCTCGGGATTCTGCTCGCCGACCGACATGTGCTCGTATTTCGGGTGCATCCACAGCTCGCAGCCGGCGCGCTCCACGATCGTCGCCGCCTGGCCGTAGTGGTCGGAGTGGGCGTGCGTGCAGACCACCAGCCGGACGTCCTCGACAGCCAGTCCGCACATCGCCAGCGCTCGCTCCAGTTCGCTCATCGAGCCGGGCTGATGCATGCCGGTGTCGAACAGCACGACCCCATCGCCGGCCCTGACAGCCCAGGCGTTGCCGTGCGGCACGCCCGGCCACGGCAGCGGCAACCGCAGCCGGTAGACGCCCGGAAGCACTCGCTCACCCCTGCCGAGCTCACGTTTTCGTGTCGGCTGGCTCACCCGCGGGCAGCCTACTCCCTAGACTCAAACTCCACGGGGCTAGACAGGAGGCGACATGGCTGAGATCGACACAGAGAAGGCGAGCAAGGCCGCCAGCAAGGTGCAGGAGGCCGCGGCCAACATTCACCGCTCAGCGGCGAACAAGCGCGGGGATCGGAACCCCACCCACCCGGGCGACGCCGAGAGCGTGGCCCGCCGCTACTTCGCGGCGATCGACGCCCACGACGTCGAGCGCGCCGTGGCGATGTGGGCTCCGGGCGGGCGCGAGTACGTGCGCGGGCAGGTCGACGTGCGCGCACCAGAGGGCGTGCGCGAGTTCATCGGAGCACTCGTCGGCGCGGTGCCCGACATGAAGATGGAGGTGGTCGAGACCACCACCGAGGGCGAGCGCTGCGCGGTGCAGTGGCAGATCACTGGCACCTTCGCCGGCTCCGAGCCGTTTAACGGAGTCGCGGCGACCGGGTCGCCGCTGGTGCTCGAGGGCGTCGACGTGCTGAGCGTGCGCGACGGGCTGATCCAGGGCAATGAAGCCTTCACCGATGGGCTCACTTTCGCCCGCGAGATCGGAATGATGCCGCCGCAGGGATCCGGCGCCGAGCAGCGGATGATGGGGGCCTTCAACCTGAAGACGAAGGTGGCGGCGATGGGCGACCAGGACGCCAAGCTCGTCGCCGAGGGGGTATGGGTGGTGCAAGGGCAACCCGGGCGCTGCAACATCTACTTGATTGAGGACTCCGAGGTTGGCGGCGTCACCCTGTATGACGCGGGCGCGCGCACGATGGTCAAAGCGGTCGCCTCCGCCGGCGCCAAGCTCGGCGGCATCAAGCGCGTCGTGCTCGGCCACGGCCATACCGATCACCGCGGCGTCGCGCCCGCCCTGGGCGTGCCGGTGCTGTGCCATCCGGCGGAGCGCGAGGACGCCGAAGGTAGCGGCGGGTTCAGGTACTGGCCGAAGAACCTGGTCGGGCTGCCCACGCCGCAGCGCCAGATCCACCGGATGATGCATCGCTACGCCTGGGACGCCGGGCCGGTGCAGATCGCAAGCACGCTCTCCGAGGGCGACTCGATCGCAGGTTTCAAGGTGATCGAGCTCCCGGGTCACGCCCCTGGCCAGATCGGTCTATGGCGCGAATCCGATCGCCTCGCACTCGTCAGCGACTGCTTCTATACGCTTGAAATGTGGGGACGCAGCTGCCCGCCACACGTACCCGAGCGCACCTACAACTACGACACCGAGCAAGCGCAGGCCTCGATCCGCAAGCTGGCAGAGATGGAGCCGGCCGCCGCGTGGCCCGGGCATGCCAAGCCGCTGACCGGCGACGTGCGCTCACAGTTGCTGAGCGCCGCCGACACGTTCTGAGTGCAAAGCAAGGGCGGCGCAGCGATCCAGCCGGGAGCTCGAAACGATGGGTAGGCGCAGCCGCGCGCGCTCGGGTCACGAGAAGCTAAGCGCGCCAACCAGCGACTACGAAGACGCCGAGGCGGGCAAGCTGACGTTGCGCGGAGCGCTCACGCCGGGCGCGCGCGTGGAGTACGCACGAGTGCTCGCTGGCGAGACGGCAACGGCAGCCGCCACACGGGAGGACTCTGAGCAGCGAGCGCTGGAGCTGCTGTTCGAGCGCCTGGCGGTGCGCTGGAGCATCGCCGCTGTCGCCTTCGATCGCCCGCACGAGCTGCTCGCGCGTCTGCGCTCAGCCTCACCGCCCGAGCGCGACTGGGTCAAGCAGGTCTTGCGCGAGCATTGCGCGGAGTGGTTCCCGGACGTGCGCGTACCCTGAGTCACCGCCTCAGACGCTCAAGGTCCCTACGTCAGTCGAGCAGTTCCAGCCGCGGGCCGTGCGGGTCCTCAGCAGAGACGAAGCGCGCGTTTTTGGGGCTGAGCACGAACTCGTGCTCCTCGCCGTCCTTGCCACGCACCCGCACGCTATGACCATCGTCATCGACGGCTGCCACCACGCTCAAACTCTGAGCCGCCCCCGAAATGCTTGATGCGAGCGCTGGCGCCAACCCTGGGAAGCGGTCGCGATGGAACGGGCATCGACCGATCGTATAGATGACAACACCCAGGACTGCGCAGGGCGCTAAGTTCCGTAGACGATGCGCCGCACCAAGATCGTCGCCACCATTGGACCAGCCTCGCGCGAGCCCGAGACGCTGCTTGCGATGGTGCGCGCCGGAATGGACGTCGCGCGGCTGAACTACTCGCACGGGACGCTCGCCGAGCACGAGGAGACCGTGCGTCGCGTGCGCGACGCGGCCGGCAAGGCTGGACGCCCGGTTGCGATCCTGCAGGACCTGCCGGGACCGAAGCTGCGGATCGGGCCGCTGCGCGAGGACGTCGTCGAGCTCAAGCCCGGCGACATGGTGACCTTCAGTTGCGGCGAGGAGCGCGAAGGCGACGCGCGGCATATGTCGATCACGTGGCCGGGGCTGGCCGATGCGCTCGCGCCCAACGAGGTGCTCTACCTGGCCGACGGCTCGGTCAGGCTGCGCGTATCGGAGGTGCGCGCCAGCGCAAACGAAGTCGACGCGATGGTCGAGGTCGGCGGCGCCGTCGCCTCCCGGCAGGGTTTGAACATCCCGGGACCGGCCGACGCGTTGCCGTCGGTGCCCAAGGAGGATCTCGAGTTGCTGCGCCACGGTGAATCGATCGGCGTGGACATGGTCGCGCTGTCATTCGTGCGCGATCCCAAAGACGTCGAAACGGTGCGCGAACACACGCGGCTGCCGCTGATCGCAAAGATGGAGAAGCCACAGGCCGTCGAGCGCGCCGAGGCGATCATCCGGGCTTCCGATTGCGTGATGGTCGCGCGTGGGGATCTTGGGATCGAGATGCCGATCGAGCAGGTGCCGGCTGTACAGAAGAAACTGCTCGAGCTTTCCGGCTACCTGGCGCGACTGTCGATTACCGCCACGCAGATGCTCGACTCAATGGTGACTTCGTCGCGGCCGACGCGCGCGGAGGTGGCCGACGTCTTTAACGCGATCCTCGACGGCACCGATGCGGTCATGCTCTCCCAGGAGACGGCGATCGGCGCCTATCCAGTCGGCGCCGTGGCGATGATGGCCGCCGTGGCCGAGCAGGCCGAGAGGATGGCGCCATATGAGCGCTGGAACACCACGCGTGTGCGGCGCACGGAAGGCGACCCGGCCCATACGGTCGCCCACTCGCTGTGCCTGGCCGCAAGCGAACTGGGGCTCGAAGCGTTGATCGTGCCGACCCTCTCGGGCCGCTCGGCGCGACTGGTCTCGGCGCACCGCCCAACCGCGCCGATTTACGCACTCTCGCCTGGACGTGAGACCGTGCGCCGCTGCGGTTTGATGTGGGGCGTACAGGCGTCCTCGATCCCTCGCCACGAGACGACCGAGGCGCTGATCGCCGACTCGGCCCGCCGCGTGGTCGAGCTGGGCTGGTGCAAGAAGGGCGCGCGCGTCGGGATCACAGCCGGACTGCCGTCGGGGCGGCCTGGGACCACCTCGCTGATGCAGATCCAGGTGCTCTGAGAACAAATCGGCGGCACCGCTGTTACTGGCGTTCGGGCGCGGCTAACTCGGAACACCAGTACCGGCGTAGAACTCTTCCTCTTCTCGCCCAAGCTCAGTCACCGCAGGATCGTCATACATCCACTCGCGCGCGATCCGATGCCAGTTGGCGCGTGCCCGCAGCTGGGAGAGAACGGCGAGTGTGAGCATCTCGGTACGGCGGCCGATCAGATGCTCGGGCTGCATCGTCTGATGGCGCATTTCTCGGAAGTGGCTGGAGCGCGGGTCGGAGCTCTCGATCATTACCTCGGTCGCGATCTCGGGCGTCAGCTGCACCTCTTCATCGGCTGTCGTGTACCACCAGATCGCGTCCTCGACGAAAGCGAGTAGGTGGTCGGGGTCCACTCGCTCCGGTTCGGGTAGAAAGCCCGCTTCGCCGAGCAGCCGATGCACACCCTGGGCGTCGCCCTCGGTCACCGCGCGCTGGCAGGCCAGCTCCAACTCCACCGGCCGCGCTTCGATGCGCTTGTACAGGCCAAAGTCCAGGAATGCGACGCGGCCGTCGGCGAGCAGCATGAAGTTGCCGGGGTGGGGATCGCCGGAGAATTCACGGTGGCGGTAGAGGCAGCCCAGGTAGAAGCGGAAGACGATCTCGCCGATCCGGTTGCGCTCGGATTGCGGGCGCTGCTTGATCGTCTCAAAGCCGACGCCTTCGACGAACTCCGTTACAAGCACCCGCTCGCGCGAGAGCGAGGTGATCACCTCGGGTACCGCGATGAAGGGGTGGCCGGCGAAGATACGCGCAAGCGAGCGCTGGTTCTGGGCCTCCAGCTCATAATCCAGCTCCTCGACGATCCGCTCGCGAATCTCCTTGGCCAACGCCTTGACGTCAAGCGCCGGCGTCATCCGCTTCATCAGGCGCAAGATCATGT
Source organism: Solirubrobacteraceae bacterium (assembly GCA_035719985.1). Lineage (GTDB taxonomy): Bacteria > Actinomycetota > Thermoleophilia > Solirubrobacterales > Solirubrobacteraceae > Palsa-744. Next base: position 21,687 of record DASTPN010000157.1, read on the forward strand.
CCAGGTTCTGCATGTCCGAGCGGACAGCGCTCGCTACGCCTGGGTACTGGACCTTGACGGCCACCTGCCGACCGTCCTCGCGCAGCGTGGCGCGGTAGACCTGCCCGATCGAGGCCGCCGCGATCGGCTCCTGCTCGAACTCGCTGAAGACTAAGCCGATCTCCTCTTCGAGGTCTTCCTCGATCACACGTCGCATCTGCTTGAAGGAGACCGTCGGCGCGGCGTCGCGCAGCTTGGCAAGCTCGCGCTGGAACTCCTCGCGGTGCTCCTCGGGCACAAGCCCGACGTCCAGGAACGACATCACCTGTCCGAGCTTCATCGCCGCGCCCTTCATCGTGCCCAGTACGGCGACGATCTGCTTGGCCGTTTCAAGCTGCCTGCGCGCGCTTGCCTCGCGTGCGCTCTGCTCGTCGCGGGTCAGGTTGGCCGCGCGCGTGCCGAACTGCTTGACGGCCTCCCTGGCCGCCAGACCACCGACGGTCGCCGTGCGGCGCACCCTCGATGTCGGTATCCGCTCCTGCGCCACTCCTTGATTCTAGGTGCGCACCCGTGCCGGCGTGCCAAAACCGAGGGCGAGCGAGCGGCCTACGTCTCGACGCGGCTGCCGGGGACGATGTCGTCGCGGCCGTCAAACCAGCGGATCCAGGCCTTCTTGCCGCCGTCATAGTCATCGCCGAGCAGAACGAGTGTGGCCGGCTCGCCCATCGCGGTGCAGAGGGCGTCGCCCTCCTCATCAAGGCCGCGCCAGATGCGGATGAAGTCGTTGTGCTCCCACTCCCGTCCCACCGTTGTCGCATCGGTATGGCCGGGATAGACGATCGTCTCAGGCGGCAGCTCCATCAGCGTGCCCATGATCGAGTCGCGCAGGTCGGTGTAGGTGGTGTGGCCGGGCGCGCGCACGCCTCCGACCGAGCCCTTGAAGAGCGTGTCGCCGGTGAACACTGCGGCCTCCTCGGCCCCGTCGAACCCTCCCGGCCCGGTGCCGGGACGCTGCCTGGCGCTACCGCTGGCCGCAGCGACCAGTAGCGAGAGCATCCCCGCCGTGTGCCCGGGCGTGCGCAGCGGCCGAACCTCCAGCTCGCCGAACTGCAGCGTCTCGCCTGCTTCCAGTGGCTTTAGCTCAAGCTCCTGGGGCATAACGCCGGAGGACAGCAGCGCTGAGAATTCAAGCGGCTGAATCATCACCGCCATGCCGGGCCAGCGCTCCAGCAGCGCGCCGACCTCGCTGACGTGGTCGAAGTGATGGTGCGTGAGCAGGACGTGCGTCGGCTCGATCGAAAGTCGCTCCGCGGCCTCGATCAGCGGTTTGACTGGACCACCCGCGTCCACGAAGAAACCAGGCCCGCCATTGCCGTCGGCAACGAGATAAGTGTTCGAGACGAACTGTGGATGTAGCGAGCGCTCGACAATCACAGGCTGCATCCTCTCATGTCAGCGACGGTCCCAAACGATCTGCATGATCACCGCCGCCAACGCCACCACCAACGGTCCGATCAGAACGCCCCCTTGCCCGCGCACGACGGCAATAGCTATGACTCCGATCAGCACGGCGATCAGCACGTTTTCCACGAGGAAATCGCGCCATGCGATCAAGCGCGGCGATGGCCCTGAGCGAGGACGCCTTCCAGGCCGTGAAGCGGAACGAGTGGGTCTGCCCTTTCCCCCCGCGAGGGCAGAGTCCGTCGAACGAGGACGTCTGGAAGATTGTTTAGTATTCGACACATTACAAACCGTATCACCGATCTTGTGGTTTCGCTCATGAGGTCTCTCCAACTAGAAAATCCCGCTGCTCGTGACCCCCCAGAACGACATCTCGACCTTTGCCCACAACGTGGCGATCACGCGCAGCCGCCGGCAGTTGAGCCAGACCCAGGTCAGTGGCCGCTCTGGCATCCACTCCAGCGAGGTTTCGAGAATCGAGCGCGGCCTGCGAGACCCGCGACTCTCGACGATCATCCGTCTTGCTCGCGCGATGGACGTGACGCCGGCACGGCTGCTCGACGGCATATAGCCGAAGTCCTTACGATGAAGCCATGGCGCTCATCCACACCTGTTACCGCATCACCGATGTCGACCGCTCGATCGCCTTCTACAACGCTCTCGGCTTCGAGGAGATCGGGCGCATCCCGATCGGCGAAGAGGCAATCAACGTGTTCATGAACCAGCCCGGCGACGGTGACATGCCGCGCCTGGAGCTGACCTACAACTTCGGCGTCGAGTCCTACGAGATCGGCACCGGTTACGGTCATATAGCGATCACCTCAGGTGACCTGGACGGCACCCTCGCGCGCCTGGCCGAGCAGGGAATCTCACCCGAGAAGCCTCCATACTCGGTGCGCGAGGGCGGCTCGCGGCTGTGCTTCGTCAAAGATCCCGACGGCTACCGGATCGAGATCATCGAGCAGACATAGTTTGAGCGCCCGCCTGGACGAAGGGCAGTAACTACGGATGCCGGGGCGCTCATCCTGCGTAAAAGTCGATCCTCACGACTCCCGAAAGGACTGCGCACGATGAACACCTATGTGATCCTTCGCCGAAGCGGGTGGCGCTCGCCCGATGATCTGCAAGCAGCGGCGGCGCGCTCCGCGAAGGTCGGCGACGAGGAGATGTCCGATGACATCCGCTGGATTCGCAGTTACGTCCTGGAGGAGGATGGCGGCTCGGTGGGGACGGTCTGTGTCTATCAGGCCACCAGCCCGGAGGCGATCCGCGAGCATGCTTCGCGGGCCGACCTACCCGCGGACGAGATCATCGCTGTCGCGGACACGGTCTTGGTTCGGCCCGATCCCGAGAACGCGTCTGGCTGAGCGCTCCGCGGTCTGACCGATAGGACGCGAATCCCTGCGGCCGAGGACTGCCACTGGCGCTAACGTGACGCGTTCGTGGAACTCGGCCTCGCCACCTTCGCCGACGTAGCCCCCGGTGCGCCGCCTGCTCGGGTGGCGAAACGGCTGCGCGAGTTGCTCGAGGAGATCGAGCTGGCCGACCGGCTCGGGCTCGACGTGTTCGGGCTCGGCGAGCACCACCGTCGCGACTATGCGGTGTCCGCTCCCACGGTCGCGCTCGCGGCGGCTGCCGCGCGTACGGAGAAGATTCGACTCTCGACTGCGGTGACCGTGCTCAGCTCCGCCGACCCGGTGAACGTGTTCGAGGAGTTCGCCACGCTCGATCTGCTCTCGGGCGGACGCGCCGAGATCATGGCCGGGCGCGGGTCCTTTACGGAGTCCTTTCCTCTTTACGGGTACGACCTCGACGACTACGACGAGTTGTTCGCCGAGAAACTGGAGCTACTGCTGGCGCTGCGCTCATCCGAACAGGTGACCTGGTCAGGCAAGCACCGAGCGCCTCTGCACGACGCCGAAGTCCATCCGCGCCCGCTGCAACAGCCGCTGCCCGTCTGGATCGCCGTCGGAGGCTCTCCGGGCTCGATCGTCCGCGCCGGGACGCTCGGCCTACCACTGATGATCGCGATCATCGGTGGCCAGCCGGCTCGCTTCGCACCGCTAGTCGAGCTCTACCGCGAGGCGGTGACGCGCACCGATGCCGACACAAGCCATACCGCCGTCGGCATCAACTCGCATATGTACATAGCCGAGGACAGCCAACGGGCACGCGACGAGTTCTTCGGCCCCTACTCGCAGATGATGAACCGGATCGGCCGCGAGCGCGGCTGGCCGCCGATGAGCCGGGCGCAGTTCGACGCCGGCTGCGGCCCCGACGGCCACCTGCTCGTCGGCACGCCTGAGGAGGTGAGCGCAAAGATCCTCGCCCAGCACGAGCTGTTCGGCCACGACCGTTTCCTCGGCCACATCAGCGTCGGTGTGCTCGCGCACGAGCGCGCGCTGCATGCCACCGAGCTGTTTGCAACCGAGGTAGCTCCGGCAGTTCGCGCAGCGCTCGCCCCCACGCCCGACGGCGTTACGCTTTCAGCCAGCGATGTCTGACACGGCCAAGATCGCCAAGAACCTCGAGCGCTTCGCGCAGGCCGTGGCCGCCCACGACCGTGAGAACCCGACGCACACCGCTTGGGGGATCGGTCTGGCCCACTTCGATATGGAGCGACTCGGTTTGGAGGAGGGAGAGGAGATCCTCCCCGGCATCACCGTTCAGACCGACGGCGGTCAGAGCTCGAACTTCCGGGTCCTATGCGACGGCCAGCACGACGAGGGCGAGGTACAGAGCGAGGAAGAGGTCGTCGAGGCCGTCTCCACGCAGGCGGTGCCGATTAGCGCTCCACGCGAGCTCTGATCGTCGCCACCAAACTCTCGATCGTCGGGCATTCGATCCCGTGCCTTGCCGCGGCACGCAAGACAGCACCCGGAATCGCGTCCAGCTCAGGCGAGCGACCCGCCGCGATGTCGCGCTGCATCGAGCTGCC
>DASTPN010000158.1:0-11887 GCA_035719985.1 Solirubrobacteraceae bacterium
CGCGCGGATGGTCCAGGAAGGACACAGCTCCAACCGGATGATGGGTGAGACGAGCACTGAGAAGGTCTCAGATGCGGTTGTGCGCGCGATCCGCGAGGATCGCGCGGAGATGATCGAGAGCGGAGTGCCGCTGCGACCGATGCTGGCGCTTGCCCAGCTGGCGCCGGGACTAGTCGAGCGCGTAGCGCCGCGCTTTGGCGTGACAGACCTCTTTCATCGCCTGGCGGTCTCACGCGGTCGCGGCTAAATCCCGCCCAACTGGGGGAAACCTCAAGCGCGGCAGGGGAAATGCCGATGCCAAACGAGTGATTCGGCGTCTTAACGAGAGCGTTGGCTGGGTCGCTTTGGCGGGGCTCGCCGTGCTCCTCTGCGCTTGGCTTGGACTGAAGGATTTCGCCTGGAGCGACTACGAAACCGAGGCCCGTCCAGCCTTTGAAGCGCTTGTCCACGGGCACCCGCTGTCCTTTCTGCAACTTGCGCCCGCCTATGGCGGGTCGCTACTCCTGCGCGCGCCGTTTGCGTTCATTCCCAGCTTTTGGGGCGGCGGAGCGCTGGCCGTTTACCGGGCGGTGGCGATGCCAGGACTGTTCGCCCTTGCCGCGCTTGGCGCCTGGCTGGCGCTGCGCATGCGCCGCGACGGGCAGAGCCGGCTCGCGGCCGGCGTAGCGCTGGCTCTGTGCGCGATCAACCCAGTCACCATATACGCACTCGAATTCGGCCACCCCGAGGATCTACTGTGCGCTGCACTGGCGATCGCCGCTGTCGCCTGCGCCTGCAGCGACCGGCCGCTATGGGCGGGCGCACTGGCCGGACTGGCGTTCGCCACCAAGGCCTGGGGGCTGATCGCTCTGGCCCCGATGCTTGCCGTGCTGCCACGACAGCGTCCCAGGGCCCTACTGACCGCCGTGCTATGCGCGGCATTGGTGCTCCTGCCCTTGGTACTCGCGCGCTCCAGCGAACCGCTGGCAAGCTCCGGCGCCGCCGCCGCGCAGACCGGTGGGATATTCCAGCCCTGGCAGGCTTGGTGGTGGCTTGGTTCGCACTCCCAAGCTGTCCACACCGCCACCGGCGCGCTGCGCCCGGGCTACCGCGCTGCGCCCGCATGGCTTTCACGGATCGCCCATCCCCTGATCGTCTTGCTGCCGATCCCGCTCAGCCTGCTGTGGTTGATCAGGCGCGGGCGACGACGCCGTTGGGATGCGCTGGCGCTGCTTGCGTTGGCGCTACTGGCCCGCTGCCTGCTCGATCCTTGGGACAATGTCTATTACGCGCTGCCGTTCGTGCTTGCGCTGACCGCCTGGGAGCCGATCGCCACCGGTCGCCCGCCGCTGCTCGGGCTACTGGCGAGCATGCTCGTGCCGCTCACGTTCGAGTTGGCGCCCTCCTATCTCTCCCCCGACGGACAGTCGCTGCTGTTTGCCGCTTGGACGCTACCGCTGGCCGGCGTGCTTGCCGTCCGTCTGTATGGGCCTGCGGCGCTACCCGATCGTCTCCAGCTGCTTGGGCAAGCGCGTAAGCCGCTCACACCCGTCCTCGCCGATCACGGTGAGGTCCTCGATCCGCACGCCTAGGCGCCCGGGCAGGTAGACACCTGGCTCGACGGTCACCACGTTGCCGGTTCGCAGCGGTTGCTCGGGCGCGGTGCGCGCGAGGCGCGGGCCCTCATGGATATCCATGCCCACACCGTGGCCGAGACCGTGACCGAAGTGCTCGCCGTGACCGGCGGCCTCGATCAGATCCCGCGCTAGCGCATCGACGGCGCGTCCACTTACCCCCGGTCTAAGCGCCGCCAAGGCCGCTTCTTGGGCCTCCAGCACCAAGCGATAAGTCGCTTCGGCCTCCTCGCCGACGGCGCCAGTCGCATACGTGCGCGTGCAATCAGAGCAGTAGCCGTCGATATACGCGCCCCAGTCGATCGTCACGAGCACGTCGTGGGGAATCTCAACGTCACGCGGCTCTGCATGTGGCAGCGCTCCGTGCGCGCCACTTGCCACAATTGAGGGGAAACTCGGCGCTGGCGCGCCGAGTCGTTTGAGCGCCAACTCCAAGTCGATTGCGACCTCGCGCTCCGTGCGTCCGGCAAGACCCTTCTGCAGGGTCGCGCGCAGTGCTTCGTCGGCAAGCTCAGATGCGACTCGAATCGACCGGATCTCCTCTGGGCTCTTGATTTCGCGCAACTGCTCGACCACGCCGCTGCAGCCGACCAGCCGCCAACCGACATCGAGCAGCTCGCTCAAGCGCTCGTGCTGCTTGACGCTCATGGCGGCGTCATCGAAGCCGAGGCTGCGCCCCCCAAGACCACCGCCGCGGCCAAGCTCGCGTGCGGCCGCCTCCAGTAGGTCGGCCGGCGCGATCTCTCGCTCAAACTCCGCGGGGACCTGCTCTGCCGACTGGGTGTCGTAGCGGAAGTCGGTGATGAAGCGGTGGCGCTCGCGCTCGGAGGCGTCGATAATCGCCAAGCCGTTTGAACCGGTGAAGCCGCTCAGATAGCGCAGGTTAGTTCCCGTGCCGACCAGCAGCCGGTCAACCTCGCGTGAACGCAGCTCGACCAGCAAGCGTCCGATGCGCTCAGTCTCGCTCACGCGGGAGCGCCGCCGCCACCGAGGTGATCGCGCAGCCGCTCCAGGGCGTGGCGATAGCCGTTCGGGCCTTCCCCGCTGAAGCTGGCGATGCAGATGTTCTCAATCACCGACAGTTGCCGCCACGGCTCGCGCGAGCGCAGGTCTGAGAGGTGAACCTCGACCGCCGGCAAGCCCGCTGTTAGCAACGCATCGTGGATCGCCCAGGCGTAGTGAGTCCAGGCGCCAGGATTGAGCACGACCGCGTCGACGAGCTCGCCGAGATTGTGCAAATGCTCGACGTACTCGCCCTCGAAGTTGGTGTGAAAGAAGCGGACCCCGACGCCCAGCTCGCCGGCGAAACCTTCGATCTCGCGCTCAAGCTCATCCAGCGTGAGGCTGCCGTAGTGCTCGGGCTCGCGCTTGCCGAGCATGTTCAGGTTGACCCCGTTCATCACCTCTATGCGCACCGGCCCCGACATGACCTGGCAAGCCTAGCCGCGCAGCTCGGTGACGGCCGCGCGCAGCTCGGCCTCGCTTACGTGACAGCCGGTCTTTGCCTGACCGGGAGCATCGAGCAAGACGAACGGAACCTCCTCGCCCAGGCGCTTCTTGTCCCGTCGCGTTGCCGCCAACACTTCATCGATGTCCACGTCGTCTAGTTTGCTCGGCAGCTCGTGCGCGCGCAGCAACTCGCCCACCTCAGCGCGCAGATCGTCGAGACCTGACAGCCGCAGCGCGGCCAGCAGGCCCAACGCGACCGCCTCGCCGTGGCGATAGCGCTCGTAGCCGGTAACGGCCTCGATCGCATGACCGACCGTATGCCCGAGGTTGAGTACCTGCCGGCGTCCGCCATCGCGCTCGTCCTCGGCGACGACAGCCAGCTTCGTGCGCGCACAGGCAAGAATCGTGCGCTCGTCGATCGGCGCGTCGACCTGCACCCTCCTCCACAGCTCGCCGCCGGCGATCAGTGCGGTCTTGATCACCTCCGCATAACCGGCCGAGCGCTCGGCTGCCGGCAGGCTGTCGAGCAGCTCGGGATCGACAACCACGCCCGCCGGCTGGTGGTAAGCGCCAACATAGTTCTTGGCCGCGGGCAGGTCCACTCCAGTCTTGCCGCCGTAGGCTGAATCGACCTGCGCCACCAATGTCGTCGGCACGTGCACAACCGGCACGCCGCGCTGATAGGTGGCGGCACAGAATCCCGCCAGGTCGCCGACAACGCCGCCGCCCATCGCGACCAGGTGATCGGCACGTGTCATGCCGCCGCCAACCAGGGCTTCCCACACTGATTCCGCGCTCGCAAGCGTCTTGTGGCGCTCGCCGGGGTCGATCTCCACCAGCTCGGCTACACCGCCGAGCCGCTCGGCATACAAGCGGGCGACATTTCGGTCAGAGACACAGAACGGCCGTGAGGCGCCGCGATCCAGCGGCCAGGCCGGGCTCTCACAGACCTCCGGCGTGAGCAGACCGGGACCGATCAGTACCGGGTAGTCAGCCGAAGCGGCACTGGCCCACAGCAAGCGCGTCCCGGCCGGTGCTGCCGCCAGCACCCGCAGGCCCGGCAGAGCGCGCACGGCCACGCGTTTGCCAAGCGATGGAAGGAAGGCGTCGGCGATCGACTCGTACAGCTGCGCCCGGGAGGCATGCTGGGCAAAGAAGGCGGCGCGATCGGCTGCCAGCGGACGGCGCGAAGCGGCTGCGCCCTCCCCCACTCGCCGCCAGGCCGACTCGGCGGACACGTCAAGCAACACCGTCAGATGGGCCTCGAGCGCCGCACGCACGCGCGGCGAGAGCACGCTGCCGCCACCGAGCGCGATCACCGAGCCCGGAGGAGCCCCAGCCAGCATGCGACAGACAACCTCCTGCTCGCGCTCGCGAAACGACGCCTCGCCCGCGCGCTCGAACTCCTCGGCGATCGGACGGCCGAGCTCTTGCTCGATCAGCCGGTCGCTGTCCAGCGCCTCGGTTCCGAGCGCGGCGGCGAGATCGGCGGCGGCCGTGCTCTTGCCGGCCCCCATGAAGCCGATGAAGACGATCGCCCGCGCCGGCACGCCGGCAGCGGTGTCGCTCAGGGTGCTCGCCATCCGATCCGCTCGCGATAGGCATCGAGCGCCTGGCGCACGTCGTCGATGTGATCGCCGCCGAACTTGGCACGGTAGGCCTCGGCTAGCACAAGCGCGACCATCGCCTCGCCGACCACCCCGGCGGCAGGCACCGTGCAAGAGTCGGTGCGCTCGCGCAGCGCTGCGCCCGGATCGTGCGTGGCGATATCGACCGAGCGCAGCGGCTTGGTCAGCGTCGGCAGCGGCTTCATCGCGCCGCGCACGATCAACGGCTCGCCACTGGTCATCCCGCCCTCGAGGCCGCCGGAGCGGTTAGTTTCGCGGAAATAGCCGCGTTCCTCGGAGTAGAAGATCTCATCGTGGGCTTGTGAGCCGGGCACGCCGGCGATGCGAAAGCCCTCGCCGACCGAGACTCCCTTCATCGCCTGGATCGAGAGGATCGCCATCGCCAGGCGACCGTCCAGGCGCTCCTCCCAGGAGACATGGGAGCCGAGACCTGGGACCAGGCCGAAGGCCTGCACCTCAAAGACGCCGCCGAGCGACTCGTTGGCCTTGCGCAGCGTGTTGATCTCAGCCACCATCGCCCGCGTCGCCTCGGCGTCCAAGCAGCGAACCGGCGACTCGTCCACCGCGTCGAAGTCCGCCACGCTCAACGACGCGTCGCGCTCGGGGGCGTGTACCGAGGCGATCTGGATCACATGCGAGCGCACCTGCACTCCCAACGCCGCCAGGAAGGCCTTGCACAGGCCACCGCCGGCCACGCGCGCGGCGGTCTCGCGGGCCGAGGCGCGCTCGAGGATGTTGCGCACGTCGCTCTGCTTGTACTTTTGGGTGCCGATCAGGTCGGCGTGCCCCGGCCTTGGCAGGTGCACCTCCTCGATCTCCGCCTCCACCGGCCACGGTGACATCCGCTCTTCCCAGTTAGCGTAGTCGCGATTGCGTACCTGCATCGCGACGGGACCGCCTAGTGTGCGGCCGTGGCGTACGCCGCCGGTTACCTCGGCCGCGTCTCGCTCGATCTTCATTCGCCCGCCACGGCCGTGGCCGAGCTGACGGCGCGCCATGTCGCGGTTGAGGTCCTCCGGGGTCAGCTCGATGCCGGCCGGCAGACCCTCGACCACACAGGTCAGGCCTGGGCCGTGCGACTCGCCGGCGGTGATCATGCGGACACTCATCCGCGAAAGCTTATTGGGCTGCTCTACCCGGCAGTCTGTGAGCTGCTCTTGACGATGCTGACGGTCTTCAGCTCATAGACGAAGGACTGGCCGTTTTCTTCGACGTATTCCAGTTCCTCGGCGTGGCCCACTTCCAGCGACAGGTGCTGGCATTCAGAGGGGCTTGGCAGACACATACCTTCTCCACGCAGGATCGCCGGCGCCAGCAGTGTGAAGATGGCGCTCTTGGCGTTACCGTTGACGCGTTCAAGCGCGATCCGTTCTTCGTTGCTCGAAGGGATCGGCCGCTGCGGCTGCAAGTTCTGATAGGGAGGCAGTGTCACTTCCTGGCCGGGTGCAGCAGGAAGCTTGCCGAACAGGATCGACACGTCGTAGGAGTATGCGGCTTTTTTGCTCGGTTTACCGTGCTTCGGCGGGGTCGGTGCAGGCTTGATGCCACCGGATTTGCCGCCTGAGCCTGAGCCGCCGCTCGAGCCCGAGGAACCGCCGGCGTTCGACGAGCCGCTCGAGCCCGAGGAACCGCCGGCGTTCGACGAGCCGCTCGAGGATGAGCCCGATGTCTTGGCTGTCGCGCTTTTTGCTTCCGGCAACGGCGTGAACGGGTTGCGGGCGGCGCCGCCGCTCTGATAGCGGATACCGCCAGGCGTCTCCGATTCGGCCGCGTTGGGGTTGGCCGCGGCGGCCACCACCGTCAACGACGCCTGCTCGGATGAGCCGCCAGCGGCGAGAGAAGGCCGCGGCGCGGGGGTCGAGCCGGTGCCGCCGAGGGCATAGCCGATCCCCACCGCCAACGCCAGCACAGCCAACGCCAGCAGCGGCAACATCCGCCGCGAGAGCAGGTCAGAGCGAAGCGATTGCAAGAACTCGTTCATGGCCCCGCCTTGATGACGGCAGCACTGGTCGGACTCGAGCCCGAACCAGTGCTGGCAGGCGTAGCGCCCGATGGCGCAGTCGGCGTAGCGCCCGCGAGCGATGACTGGCCCGCCGGTAGGACGTAGGCAGTCGCGTTCACGACCACCTTCAACCCGCCTTTCGAGGTTGTCTTTGCCGAAGTCGACCCAGTTTCGGCCCCAGTCAGGTCGACGCTGTTGATCGTCAACAGTCGTCCGCTGACTTGCAGCGAGCCCGATGTGGTCTGGTTGGTGAAGCCTTCGAGCTGATCGAGCAGCTTGTAGAGGTCAACGAAGCTGCCGTTGAGGTCGAAGGTGAACGGTTCCTGGCTGAAGGTCGTATTGGCGGCGCTGTGGGTTGCAGAGCTCGCTGAGCTTGCCGGTGAGCCGCCCGAGCCGCCACCGCTTGTGATCGATTCAAATTCGACATTGCGATTGTGGGTGGCGCTTGCCAGCGCGTACACGAGCGAAGGCGTTTCACCGGAGGCGGGTACCGCCGGCCCGAGGCTTACCAGCGATGTATATGCAGTTGCGTAACGACTGCGGGCACTGGATGCTTCGGCGGCCTCGCTTTCCGCGCTCTGGAGCTGCTGGCGAGCGCTCTGCACTTCGCCGCTCAGCTTCGAGGCCTTCTGGCGCTCTGGAGAGACCACCATGAGGTAGCCGCCGACGAGGATTACCAGCACGGCCATCCCGATTATCATCAAACGGTCTCGATTAGTCATCGTCGGGCTCCTCTGATGTGTGCGGCGATCGGCTCGGCGTGAGCGTCCTTAGCGGATGCACTGGAAGCCGGTACCGTCGGCGCGACAGTTGGGATCGGGGTCGAGGGCAACGCGGAAAAGACCACCGTGACCGAGTAGGCCACCTGTCCGCTTCCACAGCTTCCGCCTGAAGCGCCCGAGGAGGTGGTGCTCGACTTGGTCGCGCTTTGCAGATGAACTTCGGTGACGCCGTCCATCAGCTTCAGTCGCTGCAATGTCTGCGCAACCTCTGGCTGGCTGGTCGAGCAGCCGGTCAGGGCGAGTGTGGGAGTGCTGCCGGGCGGAGTGCTCGACGCGGGCGTTGCACTGGCCGTAGCAGATGAGGAACTGCTGGTCGAGCTACTGGCGCCGGAGCCACCGATCGTGCCCTGAAGCGTCTGCAAAGACGAGTCCGCCGGGAGAACCCGGCCGAGCTCGCGCAAGGCGTGCGACCAGTCAAAGCGGGCCTGCACAAGCTGCGCGACGGTTTTCGTGCGCTGTTCGGCCATCGCGACAAACGCTGTATAGGGTGTCAGCCGCCCGGTGCGCGCATGCACTGCGCTGGTCTGCGCTTCGATCTTGGCGACTTCGCCGGTTTCTTTGGAGACCTGACGCGCAGCGCCGCCGTACAGGAGAGCAAGGACAGCGACGCCGACGATCAAGCCGAGCAGGATCAGTGCCGCCCCGCCGGAACGACCGGCGATCGAACCGCTGCCCGAGCGCTGCTCGCTGGGGATCAGGTTGACGGCTCTCATTGTGGGGCCTCCTCAACCGCAAGCCCCGCTGCGACAGCCAGGCGCTCGGGCGAGACAGAGCTGGCGGCTGCGCCGTCTCCCAGCGAGACGGTCTGAGTGAACACGGGCACGCTCAATTCACTGCGCAGCGCATCGGCGAAGCCGGCGATCTGCAGGGCGGCGCCGCTAAGCACGACGCTTGAGACCTCGCCGCCGTCGACTTGCGAGCGGTGGAAATCCAGTGAGTTGCGTACCTCACCGGCGATTTCGCGGACACCGGCAACAAGCACCGGGCGCACATCGATCTCGGGCTCACGCGGAGCGCTCGGCTCAGCAGCCTGCAAGGACTGTGCCGGTGCCTGTTCGACTGTCGGCGGCTCGACGCTCGCGGGTCCGAAAACAGGGGACTCCTCCGTGGCTATGGGAGCTTCCGCAGCTGCGGGTGCCTCCGCGACTGTGGGCGTCTGCGCGGGCATTACCGCCGCAGGCGGCTCGCTTAGGTCGACGGCAGCCAGCAGATCGCGCGCCTTGGCCAGCGGGATGCCGTTGCGCTCGGCGACATCGGCAGCCATCGACTCCAGACCACCGGCCGCCACGCGCGTGAAGCGACAGGCCGGACCCTCGGCGATTGCCATGTTGGTGAGACCGCCGACGTTCAGGTAGAACACGCGGCCGGCGTGCTGCTCGTCTGAACGGTGCAGCGAGCGGATTAGCGCGAACGCCGACAGGTCGATTCCTTCCGGGCGCAGACCGGCGCCGCGAACCGCCGCCATCAAGCGTTCGACCATGTCCTTCTGGGCGGCGACCACTACTACGCGTTGGCGCGGTCCGGCCGGCGTCTCGACGATGCCAAGCGTCTGGTAGTCGAGTACGGCGTTCTCGAGCGGCATCGGGATCTGGTCCTCGGCTTGGAAGCGCACCGCCGTGTCAAGCTCCTTGCCCTCCGGGATCGGCGGCAACTCGAGCGTGCGCAGCACGGTGCGCTGGTTGGCGACACCGACGCGAACACGGCGATCGAGCTTGCCCTCACGGAAGAGCTCGCGCAGCGTCTCGCTGAGCACCTGCTCGTCGAGCACCTCACCCTCGCGGACAGTGTCCGGCGGCAGCGCGGCGCCAACCGCCCGCTGCACGACAACCGAACCATTCACGCGCACCTGTACCGCGCTGACGTATCCGGGCTGGATATCCAAGCCGACGAGCGTCGTGGCGGTGCGCGAGCGCGACCGGCTTCGGCGCGCACCCGACTTGCGAGGAGGACTCGGGATCAGTTTCTTCAGCGTCTCGGCTGAGATCTCAGCCTTCAGGAATGAGGAAGTGTCGGGCATTTCAGCGCAGGAAATTGGTCGTGTACCAGTTGACGATCGGATCGCCGGCAAAGATCGCCACCAGCGAGCCGAAGGCGAGAAACGGGCCGAACGGAACGGTGGACTTCCGTGCCGCATGCGCCCCCTTGCTCGTCGCAAGCACTGCCCCGTAGAGCGAACCGGCCAGCAGTGCGATCAGCATCGCGGGCGCCACCGCGGCGCCCAAGAACAGGCCCATCACGCCGGCCAGCTTGACGTCGCCCATGCCCATCCCGCGTGGATATGCCAGAGCGACCAGCAGCAGTGCACCACCGGCTGCGGCGCCGGCGATCAATCGTGCGCCCTCGCCGCTCGGATCAAGCGCCGTTCCAAGCGCGATAGCCAGCAGCGCGCCTAGAGCAGTCAATGCGTTGGGGATGATCCGGTGTTCGAAGTCGATCAGGGCGATCGGGACGAGCAGCAGGATGAAGACAACGTCGAGAACGATCGTGGCAGTGGAACCACCGGCGAGGACCGCGGCCACACACAGCACCGCTGTCAGGGCCTCCACCAAGGGGTAGCGCCACGGGATCGGAGCCGAGCAGCTGCGGCAGCGTCCGCGCAGCAGCAACCATGAGAGCAACGGGATGTTGTCGTAGGGCTTGATCGGCGTAACGCAACTCGGACAGCGCGACGCCGGCCTCACCAGCGACTCGCGACGAGGGAGGCGATAGACGACTACGTTCAGGAACGATCCGAACACGGCCCCAAACAATCCAGCGAAGGTTGCTGTCTCCATGGACGAATGATCGGCTAACGGCGCCCACGACTTGAGCGGCAATATTGAGAGTGGCCCTGGACGAGGCGCTGCGTGTCCGCATCGGCGAGATCGGCGCTGCGGCCTCGTACCGTATTCGTTGCGATATGCGCATATCTTCGGTCTGAGTCGGGCGAAGAGAAAGGGGCGGCCAATGGCCACCCCTTTTGATGCTTCTTAGACCTATGCTCTCGGCCGCCCCTACCAACTGCTGTTCAGACAACCGCCCTTGTTGCTTGCACTATGCGCCACACACGTGCGAGTTAGTGTGCCTGCGCTGTTTTCGATCTTGAAGGTATCTTCAGTGACAGGGGATTCGGCGACGACTTCATAACTCGTAGCCGTGCCTTTGGCCGCCTTTATGCAGGCAGTCGTGCCACTGCATTTCGTCCCTTCGGACGCTGCCACCGAAATCGATTTCTCATATTTTGCGACTTCGGCCAAGGACACGGTCGAGTAGCTGCCGCTGTTGTCGGTAGCTATCGTCTCAGCCGTAGTCTGAGCAGTACGCGCAAGCTCCTTGGCCTGAGCGTCGTTGGCCTTGCTCTTCTGATTCAGGAACGACGGAATGGCGATCGCAGCCAGCACGCCGATGATCAGGATGACCACAAGCAACTCGACGAGCGTGAATCCGGCGTCCTCTCTCATGTATGCATTCTTTTGGTGCGGCACGACGAGCTCCTATGTGTCGAAATACAGGATGCCAGTGCTCGTTGTGTCGCCTGTTGGCGACTCGACCTCGGGGCCGTCGGCTTGGTCTGTGCGCTCAGCTCTTGCCGTTCTCGTGCCTGGCTTGCTTGGTTATCGGCGCCTCTTTAACACGAACTTAAGCATGGTTAAAACTATGCAATGTGTAGGCGACAAGCGAAGCCGACAAGCAAAAAGGGCGGCATATGCCGCCCTTTTCGGTATTCCATATCGGGGAGCTTATAGCTCCAGACCAAAGGTACTACCAGCTGCTATTGGGGCAGCCACCCTTGTTGGTTGCACTGTGAGCAACGCACGAGCGCGTTACAGCACCTTCAGTATTTTCGATCGTGAACGTATCTTCGGTCACGGGCGATTCGGCGGTGACTTTGTAGCCGGTCGCGGTACCGGTCGCTTTGATGATGCATGCATTGCTACCGGTACATTTCGTGCCTTCAGATGCTGAGACTGGAATCGATTTTTCGTATTTTGTCACTTCAGTCAGCGACAGCGACGAGTAGCTGCCATTGTTGTCGGTAGCTATCGTCTCAGCCGTAGTCTGAGCAGTACGCGCAAGCTCCTTGGCCTGAGCGTCGTTGGCCTTGCTCTTCTGATTCAGGAACGACGGAATGGCGATCGCGGCGAGAATGCCGATGATCAGGATCACAACCAGGAGCTCGATGAGCGTGAAACCACCCTCACCTGAAGCACGCTGGCGCAGTCGATTCAACATTGAAATCCTCCTAGGATTCCTGGTTCTTGGGCGCCAGCCCTCATCCAACCGTCCTTAGTGACGGTACGTCCCCCACCGATCTCGCGATCGATATTTCGGGAGCCGCCGGCTTTGCCTAACACCCCTTAGGGTATTTGCCTTGGCTTACGGCCTGGCTTGTCAGTGCGATCATCGGCAACCGCCGCCAGCCGCTTTAGCGCT
>DASTPN010000159.1:0-4410 GCA_035719985.1 Solirubrobacteraceae bacterium
GGTGACAACCAGCGAGCGCATCCGCCAGCTCTACATGCACCTGGGCGAGCAGCTCGGCCCACGGCTGGCCGAAGTACTACCCGATCTGATCGACACGATCCTCAAGAGGACCCACCCACCCGGATGAGCGACTGCGTAGTCGCGTATGTCCCGGTCCTGCACGAGGGCTACCGGCGTTTTCTCGATCGCCACGCGCGGGGCGTGCCGCTGTACCTGATCGGCCCAGAGCTCTACGAGGACTACCGCCCGCTGGCGAAGGACATCCGCGCATTGCCGGCGGAGCTTGCGGCGATATCGATCGAGGCCTGGGGCGTGTGCTCGCAGGTCTCAGTGCTCGACGCGGCCGGCGCGGGTGAGCTGGCCACGGGAGCGCCGCGGATCGCTATGCCGGCCGAGGATGTGAGCTACCGCGTGGCGGAGCGCTTCTTCGAGCGCTGCGAGGTCTTCTACGACACTGTGTTTCTGCGCTGGGACAAGACGAAGACGGCCCAGCTGCTGGAGCCCCGCGCCCGTGCCTCGGTCGATTCGCAAGAACTGGCCGCGGCGTTCGGAGGGGACATCGCCGAGCTGGCCGCAGCCGCGTCTGAGGCTGCCGGCGAGAGTATCGACTGGTGGCGCCAGGTGGGAGCCGCGCTGCGCTTGCCAGATGGCGGGCTGATGAGCGCGACCAACGTTCACAACCCGCACCCGCTCAGCCCCTACGCCGTTGGCGATCCGCGCGCAAACCTCTACCAGGGCGTGGGCTTGGAGCTCTCGAGCGCCACGCACGCGGAGGCGTCATTGATCGCCCAGGCCGCCCGTGAGGGAAAGGCGACGGAGGGGGGCGTCATGTTCGTCACCGACTTCCCCTGCCCCCCCTGCGCGAAGCTGATCGCCGGAGCTGGAGTAGCCAAGCTCTACTACGCCGAGGGTTACGCCGTCCTTGACGGGGAGCAGGTTCTGGCGGCTGCCGGCGTGGAGGTCGTGTGTGTGAATCGAGGGCGCGGCGTGGATTGACGATCAGGAGCGTCGACCCACCAGCTTGGAGAGCGTCGGGCCGGCATCCAGCGTGACCGCGTAACGAGTCGGCTTGTCGGGTTCGGCGGCAACGGGTGCTACCGTCACGATCGCCTTGAAAGCGGGGTCCTCGCGGATCGGATCGAACGCAGGATCGGTTAATGCTTCTGTAGCCGAGTCATGCCCGCGCGCTATTGCCCGGCGCAGGGCGATCACCGCTTGTACGGTGGCTTTCGCTCGCTCTTCGTTCTCCAGCGTCCCCGCGTAACGCGCCCACAGGCACGCCAGGTTGTACTCGCCGTCTTCCGTCAGCCAGCCCGAGCGAAGATCCGCGACGCTCACCGGTAATCCAGTCGCAAGCAATTGCGCGGAGCGCTCCACTACCTCCAATGGCTGCTCGAGCGCTTCGATCAGCCCGTTTAGACGTGGGGAGCGCCTGTTGTCTTGCATCTCACTAGAGAGCTGCGAGACGATCTGCAGTGCCGCGACCCCCTCGTCTAGGTACAAGCAGCGAACGGCCTCCATATAGCGAGCGCGATACCAGATCGGCTGACCTGCGGCAGCCGGACTTTCGTCGATCGCGCCGAGGTGAACGCCGGCCTCATCCAGGCGTTCTTTCCAGCCCTCGCTTCTTCCGCTTGCAATCTCCGCACGTTCTCCAGTTGGTGACACTTGGCCTGCAGGTCGCTGCATGAGCAGTGCCGCAAGATTCAGCCGTGCCCCGATGTTGGCGGAGTCGCGGTCGAGCGCCAGCTCGTAGAGATGCCGCTGCTGCTCTGCCGTCGGGACCAGTTCACCGAGTGCGAACAGCGCATAAGAGCGCCAGTCATGCGCGCCCAGCGGTGACTGCAGCCGCCGCTGTGGCAAGAGCTGGGCCGGCAACCGCCGTCGTTTGGGCGCAAGCATTGGGCAGTACGCAAGCCAGACCGCGACGGGCAGGATCAGCCGCTCGTAACGGACTGCGGCTTCGGCCTTGGCGCCCGCTTCCTTGAGGACGAAATCTTCCTCCCATACTGTCACCTGTTCTGAGCGACTGCCGTTACGGTTAGTGACCAGGAGTGTCACCCCTGCGCCGCGATTTGGGTGGGGCGGATGCACAGTGCCTGAAACGATGAACAACTTGCGGTAAAGCAGTTTGTCGATCATCTGAACTAGCCCGGTCAGCAGCCCGGCTTGGGGAATCGCTTCTGTGATAGAGGCGGGAAGTTCAAACTTCGGCTCCGTCCCGCTTTGCCACATGAGTGCGCGGCCTGGACTCTCGTCGCTCATCCGAGAAAGCATCGCGCTAAGAGCCGCGCTCAATACCGGCGCCAGCGTCGCATCGGCGGATCCAGAGAAACCGGCCAGGCGAGCCGAAGGAACAAAGCGGAGTCGCAGCGCGTTGAGGCCCGTCACAATCAGGAGCAACAGCAGCACGACACCGGCGCCCACGATCACGATTTCAAGCGCGGTACGTGCCGGCGGCCCAGCGCTGCCGAGCAGTTCTCGCCACCAGCCGAGCTGCTGATCTGGCTCGCGCAACTGCGAGGGAACCGCGACAGGGGCCTGCTGCACGGCTTCCTTGACCAACTTGCGCGCTTCTTCGTCAAAGCCGGCCACCTGCAGGCGCCGAGCCTGCAGAAGCTGTTCTTCCGGTTGCGGCCGCGCTTTAGCCGCCTGCTTTTCGGCCTGTTTACGTGCTCTTATGACGAGGGCCGGCTTCGCACAGGAAGCAAGCCCTAGCAGCGCCTTGTATTCATGTTCGGCCTCGGCGTAATAGTGCGCTTTGGACAGGGCCTTGGCGTGCGCACATGGCCCCGCGGCGCGGGCCGGCCCAGTAACCGCCAACAGCACGACAACAGCGAGGCTGAGAAGTACCGCTATACGTTCCCGCACCGCCTCATTTCTATAGAACCCTCCGGCGGAACATCAAATTTTCGGAATGTGCCCGACTCATAACGTCGCTCAAAAGGTGTCGACCGCCGGCGTGATCTTCGCGTCGGAGCCGTCGGGCATGACACCGGGCTTGACGCCGACGTATTCGCCGGAGATGACACCGCCGGAGACGCTCAGCTGCAGAAACCCGTATTGGCTGGCGTCGCCTAAATCGAAGGTGATGTCCGCTTCGGGCTTATCGCCCGGTTTGATGCCTTTGGCCAGCTGGTGCAAGTTGTGGTAACCGCCATTGCCAGAGACGATGTAGGTAACTTGCTTCTCGGCGATCGTGCGAGTGAATCGCTGGTAGTTGTGGACATGCCCGGCAAGGACCAAATCAGGTGCGCGGCCCGCGGCGGCGATCGCCTGGTCGAGCGCTTTGCCCATCGGTTCGCTGCCACCGTGGTGTGAGTCGATCGAGTAGGGCGGGTGGTGCAGCCCGACAATCAGAGGCTTGGCGGGATCGGCGTCCCCCAGCTCCTGCGTGAGCCGCTGCAGCTGTTCTGGTTCGAGGTGACCGCCTTCGGGGGCATTGGTGTAGACGGCGACGATCGTCACCGCGTCCAGCTCCAGTGTCCACTCGCAGTAGGGCAACGTCTGCGTGTGCCGGCCGAACTCCAGATGCGGGTCCTCGGGTGGGTTTTTCGGCGAGCTGTCGCAGAAATTGGTCATGAACCCCGACAGCGAAGTGTCTTTCGGTTCCGGTTCGGCATCGTGGTTGCCGGGGAAGCCGATGATCGGGCGGGCCAGCTTGGCATAGGCTTCGTAGAACTGGTCCATGTAGCCGGTCTGGCGCCCTTCGACTGCGCCCATCTCCTGACCGTTGAAGTAGACGACGTCGCCGAGGATCAGCGCGAAGGCGGCTCCTTGCTTGCGCTGCTGCATCGCCACGCTCACGGCGTTTTGTGGTCCCGGCGTCTTTACGCCGCCAACGTCGCCGAGCACCAGGAAGCTGATTTTCTCGCCCGGATCATCGATACCAAGGTCCGCCGCTTTCACCCGGCCCGGCTTGTAAGGCTGTGGCAGTGGCTGTACCCCGGATTTGTCGAACGAGCGCTGCAGCTGCTCGTGTGCGGGAAGATCGACGAGGCCGACTTGGCGCGCCATCTGGCGCCTCCTTCCGTCGTTGGCTGGAGCGCGCGATGCTAGCAATTCGCCGCCGCCAACGTCCGGCTATTGATATTTGCCGGATTTATGGCTCTTTGCTCGGGAGTTCAGCCTCGCGGAAGAAGCTGCGCGGCGGAGCGTGCGCTCGCGGCCCAGCGCTAAGCCACGAGCACCGTCTTGACGCTGCGCGGGTCGCGTATGTGCTCACCCAGAACGCTCGGGGCATCGTCAAGCGCGGCGACTCTCGTGGTCACCCGCTCAGGTTGCAGTGCGCCGCTCTGCATGAGCTCGAGCACGGCCGGCATGACCGCGCGTGCATGCGTGCGCGAGACGTGCAGGGTGGCATTGCGCACGTACATGCTCAGCAGCGGTATCCGCGCCTGGCGATGGAGC
>DASTPN010000160.1:0-3625 GCA_035719985.1 Solirubrobacteraceae bacterium
CGAGTATCGCCTGGCGCAGATCGGCCATCAGTCGGGCCAGGAAGGAGAGGTTGTGTTCGGTCAGCAATCTCATTCCCGTCAGCTCGTTCGAGCGCAGCAGATACGACATATACGCCCGCGAAAGCCCCCTCGTGCAGGCTCGGCAGGCGCAGCCCTCCATTAGCGGTTCGTCGGACTCGCGCCACTC
This sequence comes from Solirubrobacteraceae bacterium, assembly GCA_035719985.1. Classification (GTDB taxonomy): domain Bacteria; phylum Actinomycetota; class Thermoleophilia; order Solirubrobacterales; family Solirubrobacteraceae; genus Palsa-744. Next base: position 188 of record DASTPN010000160.1, read on the forward strand.
GCTTTTGGTCAGATCCACTCGCCAGCGATTCTCCGGGTCGTGCACGAGCGCGGTGCCGTGACGCCCCAGGCGCGTGGGCATCGCGCAATCGAACGTGTCGATACCGAGTTCCACGCCGCGAATGAGGTCGTCAACCTCGCCGATGCCGAGCAGGTGGCGCGGCAAGCTCTGATACTCGCCCCCCAGCTCGTCGGTCGCCCACCCCACCACCTCGTACATCTGCGCCTTCTCGGCGCCCAGCGAACCGCCGATCGCCACGCCGGCGCAACCGCTGGCGGCGACAACGCGCGTCGAGGCACGGCGCATGTCCTCATAGACACCTCCCTGTGAGATGCCGTAGACGATCTGGCCCGGCGGCCCATGCTCGCCGTGCCATGACAAGCAGCGCTCGAGCCATCGGTGGGTGCGCTGCGTGGAACGCTCGGTGTAGTCGCGATCGACGTGAAAGGGAGTGCACTCGTCGAAGACGAGCGCTATGTCCGAGCGCAGCGACGCCTGCACCGCCATCGAGTCCTCGGGCGAGATGAAGCGCTCGCTACCGTCGACGTAGGAACGAAAGCGCACACCCTCCTCCTCGATCGAGAGGATCGCGCCCTCGCGCTGGGGGGCACCATCACCGCCACGACCGCGCCCTCCCGGCTGGCGGGCCTTGATCTCATCGGCGACGGTGCCGTGACCCATCGAGAAGACCTGAAAGCCGCCGGAGTCGGTAATGATCGGGCCGTCCCAGCCCATGAATTCGTGCAAGCCGCCGAAGCGCTCGATCAGCTCTGCGCCGGGGTTGAGCATCAGGTGGAAGGTGTTGCCGAGCACCATCTCATAGCCGAGCGCCACGACCTCCTCGGGCAGCAGCCCCTTGACGGTGGCCTTTGTCGCTAGCGGCACGAACGCCGGCGTGCGTACGTCTCCGTGCGCGGTGCGAAGCACACCGGCGCGAGCGCGGGTGGCGTCGTCGCGTGCTTGGATCGTCAAAGCCGTCATCCCCGCGGCATCCTAGAGTCGAAGTCTGTGCCAACCATACTTGCCTCTTTCTTGAACGTCACCCACCTGATCGAAACGCTGGGCTACCCGCTGCTGTTCCTCGTGGTGATGGCTGAGTCAAGCGGTGTCCCGGTCCCCGGCGAGACCGGGCTGATCGCCGCCGCCGTGGCCGCAAGCCAGGGCAAGCTTCAAATCGAGTTTGTGATCGCTATCGCCGCCGTCGCGGCGATCGTGGGCGACAACATCGGCTATCAGATCGGTCGTAAGGGTGGCCGTTGGCTGCTTGAACGCCCAGGGCGCTTCGAACATCAGCGCCAGCAGGTGATCGTCACCGGGGAGCCGTTCTTCAAGCGCCACGGTCCGAAGGCCGTCTTCTTCGGCCGCTTCATCCTTGGTCTGCGCGTGTGGGCCTCTTGGCTGGCGGGCGCGACGCACATGCGTTGGCGCTCGTTCTTCTTGTGGAATGCGCTCGGCGGCATCTGCTGGGCGACCGCCATTGGCCTACTCGCCTACTTCCTCGGCAGTGCGGCCGGCAACGCGATCCAAACCTTCGGGCTGTTTGGGCTGTTTGCGGTGCTGGTCGTGCTGGTAGGACTGTTCGTGGCCCACCGCCGCCATTCCCGCGCAGCGGCCGCCGAGGAACTCGGTGACGCACGGGACGCTTCCACAGCCGAGCCGGAGCGAGTCGAGAGCGAGCTGTAGGCGAGGAGGCTCAGGCGGCGCCGCAGCAGCCGCCGATGCGCTCCCACATGCGCCCGAGCGCCTCCAGCTCGCGCTGGGAGAAATGTGAGAGGAAGTGCTCGCGCACCACCGCGCGGTGCGTGCCGCGGGCCGCAGCTAGGCGCTCGCGTCCACGCTCGGTTAGACAGGCAAAAGCGCCGCGTGCGTCCTGCTCGCAGCTGCAGCGCCCGAGCAATTCGTCGCGCTCCAGGCGATCGACCAGACGGGTAAGGCCGCTGCGTGAGAGCTGAGCCTGCTCGGCCAGGTCGCACATCCGCATCTTGCCGCCCGGTGCGTCGATCAGATGCTGGAGCACCTCATAGGAGCTCAACTGCAGGCCGTGCTCGCGCTCCAGGCGACCCTCCAGGCGCTTGGCCAGCGAGGCGTGGGCGCGCAACAGGCCGCGCCAAGCGCGCAGCTCAGCCTCGTTGAGGTGGTCCGGCTCGTCCGCGCCGGACTCCTGCCCGGGAGCGAGCTTTAGGACCGTCGCGGTTGCTGTTGCGGTGGACATGACGATGCTCTGCACGGACTGCGTGCTAGCACGAACATAGCAGCGTCAGCTGCCTGAAAACGGCTCAGCCGCCCCACTCGACGGTGTCTTGGTGGCCGACCACGCCCACCACATCATCAGCGGCTGTAGCGGCAGGCGCGCATACAGAGCCCAGCGCGGGATGCGCCGGAACTCTTCGGGCGAGCGCGCCATGTACAGGTTGGCTGGAAACACCGCGACCAGCAGCGCGATCAGGCCCAGCCCTGCGGGCCTGCGAGTCCACGGCAGTAGCACACCTAGGCCGACCACGATCTCGGCCACTCCGCTCACAGCGACCACCTCGCCCGACCGCGACTTCAAACTGGGCGGAACGATCCGTTCGTAGGCGCGCGGCATCAGAAAGTGGTTGACGCCGGCGCCGAAGAAGGCCAGGCCGAGCGGGACCCATCTGCGCGAGCGAGCGCTCATCGTTCGATCAGCGATCTGCCGGTCATCTCCGGCGGCTGTGCGATACCGAGCAGATCGAGCACTGTGGGAGCCACGTCGGCGAGGATACCCCCCTGTGCGCGCAAGGTCATGCCTGCCGCGGTGACGATCAGCGGCACCGGGTTTAGCGAGTGCGCCGTGTTGGGAGAGCCGTCGGGCTCAAGCATGTGATCTGCGTTGCCGTGATCGGCCGTGACCACCGCCACTCCCCCGCGCACCGCAACCGCGTCGAGTACCCGGCCGAGGCACTCGTCGACCGTCTCGATCGCCGCCACCGCGGCCGCTATAACGCCGGTGTGGCCGACCATGTCGGCGTTGGCGAAGTTGATCACCCCAAACTCCGGTTCGTCCTCGCTCCACGCGCCCACGAATGCCGCGGTGGCCTCGCGGGCGCTCATTTGCGGCTTGTGGTCGTAGGTGGGAACATCGCGCGGCGAGGGCGCGAGCTCGCGCCGCTCACCCACGTACGGGGTCTCCTCGCCGCCGTTGAAGAAGTACGTCACGTGCGGATACTTCTCGGTCTCAGCGACGTGCAGCTGGCGCGCGCCGCTGTCGGCAATTACGCGCGCGAGCGTGATCTTCGGACGCTCCGGGGAGAACGCGACCGGGTAGGGCCAGCCCTGCTCGGCGAGCGCACGGGTGATCTCACGCATCCGGTCGGGCCTGAAGTTGAACGCGAGCACGCTGTCGCCGGGACGGATCCGCGCCTCCTCGCCGACGAGCACCGGCTCGATGAACTCGTCGGTCTCCCCGCGGGTGTA
>DASTPN010000161.1:0-6419 GCA_035719985.1 Solirubrobacteraceae bacterium
GAGTGCGGCGTCGATGTCGCCGTCGGCGAGGGCCAGTCGCTGGGCAATCGCCTGGACTTCGGCGGACCTTCGTTTGGCTTCTTTGCCGCGACCGAGACCTACCTGCGGCGGATGCCGGGCCGGATCGCAGGCGAGACCACCGATGTCGACGGTCGCCGCGGCTTCGTATTGACGCTGCAGACGCGCGAGCAACACATCCGCCGCGAGAAGGCCACGTCGAACATCTGCACGGCACAGGCGTTGAATGCGCTGGGCGGCGTCGTCTATCTGGCTTGGCTGGGTCGGCAGGGTTTTGTCGAACTGGGTGAACTGTTGTTGCAGCGCAGCCACTATGCCCGCGAGGCCTTGTGTGCGCTCGAGGGCGTCTCGGCCTTGCACTCTCAGCCGGTGGTGCGCGAGTTTGCCGTGCGCGTCGACGCCGACGTAGCGGCGGTGCGCCGCCGCTGTTTGGCCCAAGGCGTCAACCCGGGCGCGGACCTGTACGCGCTGACGGCTCGCGAGCAGGATCTTGGCGGCCTGCTGGTGGCTATCACCGAGCGCCGTTCGCGGGCGGACATCGACCGGCTGGTGAAGGTCTTGGGCGAGGCTGTGCTCGCCGAGCGACGGGTCTACGCGGGTGCTGGTCCTGGCGCACCTGTCGAGGTTGGAGGTCGAGCATGAACGACTCGGGCGCAGCAAGGGAGGCTGTCGTTGAGCAGGCGCCGGGTTTGGTTCCCACGGCCGCCACCGGTACGGCCCTGCAACGCGAAGCAGCGGTCACTATCTTCCAGCGCGGAGCCCCTGGCCGGCGTGCCTTCCAGTGCCCGCCGGTTGACGTGCCCGAGGCGCCGCTAGATGAGCTGCTGCCGGCACGTCTGGGTCGCGCTGAGCCTGCGCGATTGCCCGAGCTCTCAGAGCCCGAGATCGTGCGCCACTACGTGCGCTTGTCCAAGCGCAACTTCGACCTTGACTCCGGCTTCTACCCGCTTGGCTCGTGCACGATGAAGCACAACCCGCGCCTGCACGAGCGTGTTGCCGCCCTGCCCGGCCACGCCCGCTTGCATCCGCTGCAGGACCCCGAGCAAGCGCAGGGCGCCTTGGAGTTGATGTGGAGCCTGGAGCGCGCTCTCTCAGAGGTCTCGGGCCTGCCGCACGTGTGCCTGCAACCCTCGGCCGGCTCGCATGGCGAGCTTGCGGGCGTATTGCTGACGCGTGCTTATCACGAGGCGCGCGGCGAGCGGCGCCACAAGGTACTCACCCCCGACACAGCGCACGGCACCAACCCGGCGACGGTGACGATGGCGGGCTTTGAGGTGGTCAAGATCGCCACCGCCCCTGACGGCGGCGTCGACCTCGACGATCTGCGCGCCAAGACTGACGAGGACGTTGCGTGCTTGATGCTGACCAACCCGAACACACTTGGCCTGTTCGACGCCAACATCGTCGAGATCGCTCAGATCGTGCATGAGGCCGGCGCCACGCTCTACTACGACGGCGCCAACCTCAATGCCGTGATGGGCGTCTCGCGCCCTGGGGACATGGGCTTTGACATCGTGCACTTCAACCTGCACAAGTCCTTCACTCAACCGCACGGCGGCGGTGGCCCCGGTTCGGGTCCGATCGCGGTATCGGAGCGGATCGAGCCGTTCCTGCCGGTGCCGCGGATCGTGCGCAATGAGGCCGCTGGGGCCAACGGCTCGGGCGCCGGGACGGCGAGGTTTGACCTGGTCGAGGACTGGCCGGGCGCAAAATCGATCGGGCGTTTGCGCGGCTTTCAGGGCAACTACGGCTGCTTCGTGCGCTCCTATGCCTACATCTGTTCGCTGGGCGCCGCGGGTTTGAAGGACGCTTCCGAGGTCGCGGTGCTGAACGCCAACTACCTGCTGGCTCGTTTGGGCGAGCTGGGGGTGTTGAAGTTCTTGCCGCTTGCGTACGCCAACTCGCGCGCGAACGGCTCGAACGCCTCTATCCCCGAAGGGGATGAGGCTGTTCGAGGTTTGTGTCTGCACGAGTTCGTGCTCTCCGGTGGCCCGATGAAGCGCGACCTTGAGATCAAGACGCTCGATTTGGCCAAGCGGCTGCTCGACCACGGCTACCACCCACCGACCGTCTACTTCCCCTTGCTCGTGGATGAGGCACTGATGGTCGAGCCGACCGAGACCGAGACCAAGGAGACGCTCGACGCTTTTGCGCAGGCGCTGGCAGCGATCCTGTGCGAGGCGGCAGAGGATCCGCAGATCGCCCAGAACGCCCCGTACACGACGCCGGTCAGGCGCCTGGACGAGGTCGGCGCAGCCAAGCGACCCGTGATCCGCCAGTCGCTTTGATCGCTGCGCGGCTAGCGCCCCGCGCCGGGCGCTAGCCTGCCTGACCGTGCGCATCTTCTCCGGCATCCAACCCACGGGCACAAAGCACCTGGGCAATTACATCGGCGCCATTCGCCAGTTCGTGGCCGGCCAGGATCGCGGCGAAGGGCTCTACTGCGTCGTCGACCTGCACGCGATCACCGTCGCCTACGAGCCGGCCGAGCTGCGCAGCAGCCTGTACGACCTGACCGCGCTGCTGCTCGCTGCAGGTCTTGACCCGCAGCGATGCCTCCTTTTTCGCCAGAGCGATGTGCTCGAGCATTCTGAGCTGACGTGGCTGCTGGCAAGCGTCACCGCGTTCGGTGACTTGCAGCGCATGCACCAGTTCAAGGACAAGTCGGCCACGCAGCGCGAGCTGGTCTCGGCAGGCCTGTTCTTCTATCCGGTCCTGATGGCCGCCGATGTGCTCGCCTACCGCGCCACCGACGTACCCGTCGGCGATGATCAGCGCCAACACGTCGAGCTGATGCGCGACATCGCGATTCGCTTCAACGCCCGCTTCGGCGGCGGCGAGGACGTGCTGGTCGTCCCCGAGCACCGCATCCCCGAGAATGGCGCGCGGATCATGGATCTGCAGGATCCGACCAGCAAGATGTCGACTACCGGCGGCTCCGAGCAGGGGACTGTGTACGTGCTCGACGAGCCGGACGCGATCGTCAAGAAGCTGAAGAGCGCCGTCACCGATTCCGGCCGTGAGATCGAACGCTCGCCGCAGAAGCCGGGGGTGTCGAACCTGATCGACATCCTCGCGGTCGCGCGCGATGTGACGCCTGAGCAGATCGAAGCCGACATGCGCGAAGCCCGCGGCTACGGCGATCTGAAGCTCGCCACGGCCGAGGCCGTTGTGGAGATGCTGACGCCGGTGCGCGAGCGCTACGTCGAGCTTCGCGCTGACGAGGCCTCGCTTGAGGAAGTGCTGGCGGCGGGAGCTGCGCACGCCCGCTCGATCGCGGCCGAGACGCTCGCCGATGTGCGCGAGTGCATGGGCGTCGGCCGGCCAAAGAGCGTTCCCGCGCCACGTTGAGAACAAATCGCGCGAACCGTCGGGCGCGATCGGTACGGTGAGGCCGTGACGCTCCCCGCGCTCGAGCTCGACCTGGAGATTTTCAGCGGCCCATTCGACCTGCTGCTGGCGCTCGTCTTGCGCGAGGAGATAGACCTGCTCGAGCTGGAGCTGGCCGATGTTGTACTTGCTTACCTCGATCATCTAGAGGGCCGCGGCGAGCTCGACCTGGAGACCGCGACCGAGTTCATCGTGCTGATCGCGGCCCTGCTGGAACTGAAGTCGCGCCTGATGCTTGCCGACGATGAGGAGGAGCTGCTCGACCTCGAGCCCGGCGAGGCGGCCGAGGAGCTGCTTGAGCGGATGTTGCAGGCCCGTCGCTTCCGCTCGGCCTCCACCCATCTGCAAGAGCTGTTCGCACGCGAGGCGGGCGTCCGTTTTCGCAGCGCCCCGCCGCCGACACATCTGCGCAAGGCGATCCCTGCGCCCGCCGATGGTTCTGAGGACGCTGGCCTGCTCGGCCAGGCAATCGGACGATTGCTGCGGATGCCGCCGACGATCAGCTTGCGCCACATCTCGATCCAGCGCGTGACGGTCGCCGACCGTTTGTCTCATCTGCGCTCCCTGCTGCGGCGCGGGCGCTTCTCCTTCGATGAGGCCGTTCGTGGTGAGGATCGCATGACTGTCGCAGTCACTGTGTTCGCGTTGCTTGAGTTGTACAAGCGCGGTGAAGCGCTGTGGGAGCAGGACGAGAACTTCGGCGATATCGCGGTCCATGCGGTAGCGGCGGCGGCGCCGCTGCAAGCAAACGCCGGATGAACGAGCCAGAAGGCAGCGAACATGAGGCAGGCGGCGAGACCCAATCGCCGGAGGAGCGCGAGCAGCCTCGTGTAGAGCAAACCGACACGCTGAGCTGCACGATCGAGGCGCTGCTGTTCCTGGCGCCCGACCCGCTCACCCCGCAAGAGCTGGCAGACGCGGCAGGGGTGCAGGAGGCAGAAGTGGTCGCTGCGCTGGGTGTATTGGCACAGCGTCACGCGCCCGGTGTAAGCGGGATCCACCTGCGCTCGCTGGCGGGAGGATTCACGTTTGCGACCGGACCGGAGACCGAGGAGGCAGCCAAGCGCCTGTTCAGCCGTCCCCGCGCCTCAGTGTTGACGCCGGCCCAGGCAGAGACGCTTGCGATCGTTGCCTACCTGCAGCCGGTCTCGCGTCCGGAGATCACCCGTATCCGTGGCGTCAGCGCCGACTCCGCCACTTCGACCCTGCTCGAGCGTGGTCTGATCGAAGAGTCCGGTCGCTCACAGTTCGGCGCCGTCATGTACCGCACGACGCCTCAATTCCTGAAGCTGTTCGGCCTGAACGCGATCGATGAGCTCCCCGACGTCGCGCAGTGGGATCCGACGCCCGAGGAGCAGGCGCAGTTGCGGGACAGGCTGTTGCGTGCGGGCGAGGCTCGCGCGGGCGGCGGACCGTCGTCGGGCGAGTAACGACGAGAGCTGCGGCGCTCAGGCGGCGGGTGCGGCCGACTTCGCTCGTGCCGCCAACTGACCGCAGGCCGCGTCGATGTCGCGCCCACGAGTCAGACGTATGGTCGCCTCGATTCCGTTCTGTTCAAGAGCGCTCTTAAACGCGGCGATCGACTCACGGCTGGAGCCCTTGAACTGCGAGTCCGTCGGGTTGAACGGGATCAGGTTCACCTTGAACATCCGCGGCTGCTCATCGGAATGTCGTGGAGCGAGCAGGCGGGCAAGGGCCAGGGCCTGCTCGTAGCGGTCGTTGACGCCTGCGAGCATCACGTACTCGACGAACACGCGCCGGCGCTTGCGCTCGTAGAAGGCGCGGCAGGCGTCGATCACATCAGCAAGCGGATAACGCTCGTTGACCGGCATCAGCTCGCTGCGCAGCGCGTCGTCGGCAGCATGTAGCGACAGCGCCAGCCGCAGCGGCATCTCCTGTTCGGCCAGTCGTTCGATCCCGGGGATCCAGCCGACGGTCGAGATCGCCGTGCGACGGTTGGTGATGCCCAGGTCTGGCAGGCGCTCACAAGCGGCCAGCACGGCGTCGAGGTTGAGCATCGGCTCGCCCATGCCCATGAAGACACAGTGGTCGATCGTCTCGATCCGGCGGAAATAGAGCGCCTGGTCGAGAATCTCCGAGGCAGTCAGGTTGCGGCCGAACTTCATCGTCCCGGTTGCGCAGAATCTGCACGTCAAAGGGCAGCCGGACTGCGAGGAGACGCAGATCGAGCGGCGCGAATCGCGGTAGCGCATCAGAACCGCCTCGAGCGGCCGCTCATCGGTGGTGGCAAACAGCGCCTTGACCGTACCGTCGCTGGCCCTGCGCTCATCGCGCAATTGCAAACTCGAGAAAGGCACCTTCTCAGCGAGTCGCTCACGCAGAGCGCTAGGTAGGTTGGTCATCCGCTCGTAGCCGTTGGCGCCACGCGCAGCCCACTGCCACACCTGCTTGGCGCGGAAGGCCGGCTCGCCAGCCTGGCTGAGCGTCTCGTCTAGCAGTCGTAGGTCCACGGCCCCTATGGTGGCAGCGATGCTTCGAGGTAGCCGATGCGCCTAGCCAAGTACATGGCCCACGCGGGTGTAGCTTCCCGCCGCGCCGCCGAGGAGATCGTGCGCGCCGGCAGGGTGACGGTGTCCGGCGAGGTCGTGCTCGACCCGGCACGCGACGTCGACGATTCGAGCGCTATCACCGTCGATGGCCGCCTGCTCAGCGGCGCGGAGGCGACCGTCGTCTACGCTGTCAACAAGCCGGCTGGGGTAGTCAGTACCGCCAAGGACACGCACGGTCGCCCCACGGTCGTTGGCTTGGTGGCCAACGAGAAGGCAAGGCTGTATCCGGTGGGCCGGCTCGACGCCGACACCAGCGGCCTGATCCTGCTCACCAACGACGGCGAGCTGGCGCACCGGCTCACGCACCCGAGCTTCGAGGTGCAAAAGACCTACCGGGCACGCGTCCGCGGCGGTTCGGTGGGGCAGAGCGCGCTGCGCAAGTTGCGCGAGGGCGTGCGGCTTGAGGATGGCGTGACCGCGCCCGCGCGTGTGCGCCAATTG
>DASTPN010000162.1:0-14916 GCA_035719985.1 Solirubrobacteraceae bacterium
TCTTGCCGGCACCATTCGGTCCGATCACGCCGACGATCCCACCCGGCGGCAGCTTGAAGCTCAATTCCTCGATCAGGAGTCGGTCGCTGAAGCCCTTCTTCAGGCCGGTGGATTCGATGACCAGATCGCCCAAGCGCGGGCCCGGTGGGATCGTGAGCGTGCTGGCGTCGGCCGCCTGCTTGGCGCTGTTGGCCACCAGGCTTTCATAGGCCGTGATGCGCGCCTTGCTCTTGGCCTGACGCGCCCGCGGGCTCTGCTTGATCCATTCCAGCTCGCGCTCGAGCGTGCGTTGCCGGTTGGTCTCCTGCTTCTCCTCGAGCTCGAGGCGCTTGGCCTTCTGCTCGAGCCAGGAGGAGTAGTTGCCTTCCCAAGGAATGCCCTTGCCGCGATCGAGCTCCAGGATCCAGCCGGCGACGTTGTCCAGGAAATAGCGGTCGTGCGTCACCGCCACCACGGCCCCCTTGTACTCGGCGAGATGCTGCTCCAGCCAATCCACCGACTCGGCGTCCAGATGGTTGGTGGGCTCGTCGAGCAGCAATAGGTCGGGCGCGCTCAGCAGCAGCCGGCACAGCGCCACGCGGCGGCGCTCGCCGCCCGAGAGCGCCGAGACATCGGCGTCGGGTGGCGGCAGCCGCAGGGCGTCCATCGCGTACTCCAGCTGCGTGTCGAGGTTCCAAGCGTCGGCCGCTTCGATCTTGGCCTGGACTGAGGCGAACTCGTCGGCAACCTCATCGGAGTAGTCGGCGGTCAGTTCGTTGAAGCGGTCGAGCAGCGCCCGGGTGGCCGCGACGGCCTCTTCGACGTTGCCCTTGACGTCCTTGGACTCGTCAAGCGCCGGCTCTTGCTCGAGCATGCCGACGCTTGCGCCGGGCGCGAGCATCGCTTCGCCGCGGTAGTCCTCGTCCAGTCCGGCCATGATCCGCAGCAGCGTGGACTTGCCGGCGCCGTTGTAGCCGAGCACGCCGATCTTCGCCCCCGGGTAGAAGGCGAGCGTGATGTCGTTGAGTACCGTCTTGTCCGGCGGGTGCAGCTTGGAGAGCCGGTGCATCGTGAAGATGTATTGCGAGGACATGCCAGCGCAGGATAGGGGCTAACGTTTGTGTGCCCATGCCAGGCGTGATTCTTGACATCGAGCAGCAGATGCTCCTGCTGGAGATCGAGCCGCCCTTCGATAAGCGGGCCGTGCAGCTGGCCAGGCGGCGGATGGCCAAGCGTTGGCATCCGGACATCGCACCGCCCGGCAGGCAGTACGAGCACGAGCGTCATCTGAAGGCGATCAACGAGGCAGCCGACCACCTGGAGCGGCTGGCGGAAACCTCGCGCGGCGGCAAGGTGTCGCGGGGCGCCGTCAAGGTCAGCGCCGCGGCCGCCCGTCAGGCGCGCGAGGAGGCCGGGCGGCGTGCCTACGAAGCCGAGCAGCGAGCCCGCGAGTCGGCCGCCGAGCGCGCCAAGAACGACCCGTTTGGCAGTCGTGTTCCCGACCACTCGGTTGTGCATCGCTATGCCCGCTGCAGCTCCTATCCGGAGTGGGGCGTAGGCACCGTCGAAGGCATCTACTTCACCGGTGACAGCGAAGAGGACGGGGACGTGCAGCAGTGGGCGCGCGTGAAGTTCTCTCACGGTGTCCGCACCGTCCCGGCCGGAAGCATGAAGTTCGTTGACTTCTCAAAGCCCGATCCGGCGAGCGAGCGCGTCGAGCGCTTCATGACCGCGGCGCAGCGGGCGATGGCCGAAGGCGAGTACGACTTGGCTGCGCAGCGGCTGGTCTACGCGCGCGATGCCGAACCAAAGAACGTCGGCGTGCTGCGTTTGATGACACTCGCCTTCTGGCAAGCTGGCAAGCTCGACGCCGCCGCGCGCTCGGTGCGCGATTGGGCACGCGCCGATGGTGATCGCCCTGCCGCGCACCGATTCGCCGCCCGCATCTATGAGGACATGGGCGCGATCGATCTGGCCGAGGAGGCCGCCGAGCGCGCCGCCGAGCGTGGACCGACCGACGCCGGCGCGTGGGAGCGACTGGGCCGTCTGCGCTTGCAGTTGCTGGATCGCGAGGGTTCGTTGCAGGCGTTCGAGCAGGCGTTGGGCCTTGGCGCGGCCGGCCGCGTGCACGATCTGGTGGCGCAGGCGCTTGCGTTGGAGCCGCGGTTGCGCCAGACGGCGTAGGCCGGCGAGGCGCTCAGGCCACTGCGCGCAGGTGCCGGTATGGCTCACCGGCCAGCTCCCGCGCCAGCGCGTCCACGACTGCCTCGTCCTCTTCGGGCTGGCCGTCGGTGACGGCGCCGATCACGGCACGCTTGCGATCGAGCAGCGTGGCGATCGTCTCGTCGATCGAGCCGGCGGCCAGTAGATACCAGGCGTTGACTGCGTCTTCCTGTCCGATGCGGTGGCAACGGTCCTCGGCCTGGTCGTGCTTGGCGGGCGTCCAGTCGAGCTCCAGGAAGGCGACGTTGGAGGCCTTGGTAAGCGTGAGCCCCTGGCCGGCGACCGCCAGCGAGCAGACGATCAACTGCGCCTGCTCGCTGTCTGCCTCCTGGAAGCGGCGCACGGAGGCATCGCGGGCCTTGTGGCTGTCCTTGCCGAGCACATGCAGAGCGTGCGGGAAGCGCTCGACGATCGCCTGCTGGATCTCACGATGGCTGGCGAACACGACCAGTCGCTCACCAGAGGAGAGGAAGTCGTGAATCCAGGCAAGGGCGGCATGTAGCTTGCCACGCGCCGCCAGCTTCTTCAGCGCCCCCAGCCGCACGAGCCGCTCCGCGCGCAGGGCCGCGGCGACCTTGGCGTCCAGCTCGGCCAGGTCGAGCGGGTGTGAGCGCAGCCAGGCGATCACGTCGCGCTCGGCCAGCCGGTACTCGCCCTCGTTGTCCAGCTCGATCGGCACGACGCTGCGCGTCTTTGCCGGCAGCTGTGGCAGCACCTCGCTCTTGAGTCGGCGCACGAAGCAGCGGGCGCGCAGGTGCCAGTGCAGGCGCTGGTGCGCGTCGGCGCCCTTGAAGCGCTCGCCGAACTTGGCGCCGGAGCCGAAATCGCCGAGTCTGCCGATGATGCGCAGCTGGGAGATCAACTCGTTTGGCCTGTTCATCACGGGCGTTCCGGTCAGCGCCAGCACCAGTCCGTTCAAGGGCACGCTCGCCGCCAGGCGTGTGGCCGCCTGGGTGCGCTTTGCTGCTCCGTTCTTGCAGTAGTGCGACTCGTCGAGCACGAGCGCGTTTGGCGAAGGCCTGGCGAGTTCGCGCTCGCGGGCGGCGAGGATGTCGTAGTTGACGACCGTGATGTCCGCGGGCGCAAGGCCCCCCTTTTGACCGTGGGTTTGCACGTCTTGCGGCGTGTCTGCCGCCGAGCTGCCACCGGTGCCACTCAGCGCCTGCGCGCTGCGGTGCGGCAGCCAGCGCTCGATCTCGCGCATCCAGTTGAGCTTCAGGCTTGCCGGGCAGACGATCACGGCGGGGTAAGCGCTGTCGGCCTCGATCGCGGCAAGCGCCTCGATTGTCTTGCCGAGTCCCTGCTCGTCGGCGAGGAACGCGCGGCGTTGGGAGAGTAGGTACTTGACCCCGGCCCGCTGGAACGGCTTCAGTTCCCCGCCCAGGCGCGGCAGCTCAAGCGAGGCGTCCGTCGCCGCCGAGAGTTCGACCAGCCCGGCGGCATGGGCATGCTCCTCGCGGATTCGTTGCAGCTCGAGCAACGCATCGGGCTCGATCCAGACCTCGTATTCGCCCAGCAGCGCATCGAGCTCGCGCACGCAGAAGGGATCGGCGCGCAGCGATGGCGTCGCTCCGCGGTAGGCGGCGGTGGCACCTGGAATCGCGGCAAACGCCTGCAGCGCGCGGTGGTCGTGCCCGGAAGCCAGCAGGAATGTCGGCTCCTCCTGGCCGATCGACAGTTCCAACACGGCGGCCGGCGCTGGACGGCCTTGCTCCAGCGCGGCTACGCAGCGTCGCGCGCCGGCGCTGGTGAATGCTCGCAGGTGTGCCTGGATCGCGCGCCAGGACTCGAGCGTGAGCGGCAGACTCGCTCCGCCCGGCACGGTGGCTGCTACTTCGCGCAGATCGCTTGGCAGGTGCGCGCGCTCGCCAAGCAGCAGAAAGACCGGCTCGCTGGCAGGCCCATCGACATCGATCGTGCCGTGCCAGCGTGGTTGTCTGGCGAGACCGGTGGCTTCGACGTCAGAAGCAGAGTGATCGCCGTGTGTCTCGCCGCGGGTCGACGCCATTCCGTCGGCGCCGGCGCCGACGAGCGAGCGGGGTTCGGAGTGGCGGCGGGCCAACTCTGTCAAGGCGTGCTCGGCGTCCTCGCTGAGTAGCGCCTCGCCCTCGCAGGTGTCCAGTTCGCCCACCAGCCGCGCGGTGTGTTCATCCAGCGGAATCAGCCCACGTTGCAGCACTGGCAGCTCAACCGCGCCGGGATGTTCGAGCAGGCAGGAAGCGATCGCCGGAGCGGTGTCGGTGGCGAAGGTCAGCCACCAGTCCTCGTTCGGTCGTGCCAAGTCGAGCAGCACCTCCTGGTGGCGCCGTCGCCGTCGCCGCCGCTCCAGCGCCCGCGCGAGCGGCTCGCTGACTAGCGGTGGTTCGCGCAGATTTGAAAACAGCACCGTCAATGCCTGCGCACGGTCGGGATCGAGCGGGACGATCCAAGCCTTTTGCACTGGGTCCCAACGGCGCCCGGGCAGGGTGCGCAGAAGTTTGCGCAGACGATCGTCGTAGGGAAATCGCAGAACGGCCTCGTCGTGCTCGAGTGATGCGTGCAGGACCCCGTTCATGACCTACGCACGATAGGCGTCGGCGGGGATGACCCGGTGCGGTCTATCCCAGAATGTTCACGGCGCGCGAGACGATCAACCCGATCGTCACGAGTGATACGAGCGATTGCACCCCCATCGTGCTCTTGGCAGCCGGGGTCAGCGGCATTGTGTCGGTGGGCGAGAAGGCGGTTGCGTTGGTGAGCGATACGTACAGGTAGTCGATGAACTGTGGCCGCCAGTGAATCGGCTCGATCCGGTCGTCGCTCATCTGCGGAAACAGGAAGTCGGGGGCTCTGTCGCGTCCGGCCGCACGTCGGCCGGGACCGCCGCGATCCATCTCCCAGTACCAGAGGGCGAAGATCAGGAAGTTGGTCAGCCAGATCAGCATCCCCGACACGATCAGCTGACGGCCTTCGCTGCTTTTTGCAGCGGGGGTGTGGTGCAGCAGGAAGTGCGTCAGCGCCGCCAGCGAGTAGATGTTGGCCGCCGT
Source organism: Solirubrobacteraceae bacterium (assembly GCA_035719985.1). Lineage (GTDB taxonomy): Bacteria > Actinomycetota > Thermoleophilia > Solirubrobacterales > Solirubrobacteraceae > Palsa-744. The sequence goes on from DASTPN010000162.1 coordinate 5,229, forward strand.
GACGATGGCTGTGAGCGTGAGCGCGACCCGGCGTCGGCGCGGGTGCTCGTCCTCGATCTGGTTGCGATTTACGATCACGAGTCCCGCCAGCAGAATGCCCTCCATCGCCGGAACCAGCCACGATGGACCAACGGTCAGGCGCTCGGGTAGCGCCACCTGTAGCCCGATCGCGGCCAGGACCGTCAGCTGCGCCGGCCAGAACGGCTCGCCCGCTGCCGGCGGCGGGTAGGGACGGCCGGGCTGACGGGTTGCCTGCGAGGCCACGCCCAGAGGGTACGTTCCGACTCGGCGGCGAGGAGCAGGCGCTAGCCTGAGATCAGTGGGAATCGAGAGTCCCGTCCACCTGTTGTTCCTGGCCGCCGTGGCCTTGGTCGTACTGGGCCCCAAGCGCCTACCCGAGTTGGCGCGTGCGCTCGGCAAGGGCATGCGCGAGTTTCGTGAGGCGTTGGACTCCGAGTCTCATCACGACGAGCACGAGCACGGCCGCGACTGACGCCCGATCGCAAGATCCTCGCTGAACGCGGAGTCGAGCGCTCTGGAGATCCGCCCCAGCGGATACCGTCCGGCGGTGCGCTTGATCGTCGCCCGCTGCCAGGTCTCCTATGTTGGTCGCACCACGACGGTGCTACCCGAGGCGGTGCGGCTGTTGATGTGCAAGGGCGACGGCACTTTCATGGTCTGGGCCGACGGCGGCTCGCCGAACGTCAAGCCGCTGAACTGGATGACGCCGCCGACCGTATGGGAAGAGGAGCGCAGCGACGAAGGGACGCTGGAGCGCCTGGTAGTTCGCAAGCAGCGCGAGGACGAGCGCCTGGAGATCGAGCTGGCCGAGGTGCTGACCGACGTCGAGCATGAGCTCGACGTCCTGGCCCCGCTTGAAAAGGAGGGTCTGGAGCGCGAAATGCAGGAACTGCTGGCGGCGGCCCCGCACTGGTGCGGTGAGGGCTTTCGCCTGGTTCGGCGCGAGTGGCCGACCGACGTCGGCCCGGTCGATCTGATGTGCCGTGACACCGAGGACGAGTGGGTGGCGGTAGAGATCAAGCGCGTGGCCACGATGGACTCAGTGCGCCAACTGGAGGGGTACCTGGAGCGCATCCGCCTGGACCCGGCGATGTCCGCGTGCCGGGGTGTGCTTGTAGCCAAGTGGATCAAGCCGCAGGCGCGAGTGATGGCCGAGTCGCGCGGCATCGCCTGCGTGGAGGTTGACGTCGAAGTACTGCGCGGCAACCGCGAGCCAGAGCTGCGCCTGTTTGCGGCGTAGGCGCCCGCTGCCGGTCAGACGGCGCGACTCGCGCACGGAGGGTTACGCTTCGCGGCGATGACCGACGAGTCTCCAGTCCTCACCCAGCGACGCGATGGCGTTCTGCTGATCACGCTCAACCGGCCCGACGCGCGCAATGCCATCAACTTGGAGGTGGCTGAAGGCATTGCCGCGGCTCTTGACGAGCTCGACGGCTCAGAGGAGCTGTCGGTTGGCGTGCTGACCGGCGCCGGCAAGGGCTTCTGCGCTGGCATGGACCTGAAGGCGTTCGTCTCCGGCCAGCGCCCGTGGGTGGCCGATCGCGGCTTCGCCGGCATCGTCCGGCGCCCGCCCGTCAAGCCGCTGATCGCAGCGATCGAAGGCTTCGCGGTCGCCGGCGGCCTGGAGATCGCGCTGGCCTGCGACCTGATCGTCGCCGCGCGCGGGGCCAAGCTGGGCATTCCCGAGGTGAAGCGCTCGCTGGTGGCCGCCGGAGGCGCGCTGTTGCACCTGCCGCGTCGCATCCCCTACCACGCCGCTATGGAGCTGGCGCTCACCGGCGAGCCGATCCCGGCCGAGCGGGCGGCGGAGCTGGGCTTGGTCAACCGTCTGTCCGAGCCGGGCGGTGCCGTCGAGGAGGCCATGCGCCTGGCCAGCGAGATCGCCGTCAACGCCCCGCTGGCGTTGGTCGCCTCCAAGCGCATCCTGCAAGAGCAGCAGGACTGGTCGGTCGCTGAGATGTGGGACGCCCAGAGCGCGATCGCCGATCCGGTGTTCGTCTCCGAGGACGCCCGCGAGGGCGCTACGGCTTTTGCGGAGAAGCGCCCCCCTGTCTGGCGAGGAAGGTAAGACGGGGCCGCGGGGTGTTCGCGCGATCGCGCAACGCTTCGAACGCGCGGGGCTTGCAAGGGGGGCTTTGCTCAGCCGCGCAACTGGCGCTTGCGTTTGCGTTGACGCATCACGTTTCTGAAGCGTCGCCATAGGGCGGCCATCAGCGATCTCCTGGGAGCTTTTTAGGGTACTGGGAGACAGGCACGTCGAGGCTGAGCGCGGTGCGCACGATCCGGCTCTGCTCGCCGGCGTGCGCCGCCGGATACCCCTCGCCCGGGCTTGCCCGCTCGGGACGGCCGACGTAGCCGAAGCGGATGCCTTCGGGCATGATCTGCATCAGGCGCGGGAACATATGGGCGCGCGCCCCCATATTGCGCGGCTCCTCCTGCACCCAGAGGACGTCCTGCAAGTTCGGGTAGCGGGCGATCAGCTCGCGGATGTTGCGCTCTGGGAAGGGATAGAGCAGCTCGACGCGCCCGATCGCCACGCTGGCGTTGTCCTGCCGCTCGGAGTGCCCGGCTAGGTCGTAATAGATCTTGCCGGTGCAGAGGACCAGCCGCGTGACCTGCTCGTCGTTAACGCCCGGCTCGGCCATCACCGGCTCAAAGCGCGTGCCCTCGGCCATCTCGGCGACGGTGTTGGTCGCCTGTGGCAGTCGCAGCAGCGACTTCGGCGTCATGATCACCAGCGGCCGCTGCTTGGCGATCATCGCCTGGCGGCGCAGCAGGTGGAAGTACTGGGCGGGCGTCGTCAGGTTGGCCACGCGGATGTTGCCCTCGGCCGCCAGGGCGAGGAAGCGCTCCAGTCGCGCCGAGGAGTGCTCGGGCCCGGAACCCTCGTAGCCGTGCGGCAGCAGCAGTGTCAGCCGCGATGTTTGCCCCCACTTGGCAAGCCCCGAGGTGATGAACTGGTCGACGATCACCTGCGCGGAGTTGACGAAGTCGCCGAACTGTGCCTCCCATAGCACCAGCGTCTCTGGCGCCTCCTGGGAGTAGCCGTACTCGAAGCCCATGCAGGCAAGCTCGGACAGGGGACTGTTGTGCAGCTCCATTGGCGCCAGCGCCTGCGGGATGTTCTGAATCGGGCAGAACGCCTGCCCGGTCTTGGCGTCGTGCAGGACGAGGTGGCGCTGGGAGAAGGTGCCGCGCTCGGTGTCCTGCCCGGTCAGCCTGACCGGGGTTCCCTCGCACAGCAGCGAGGCGAACGCGAGCCCCTCGGCGTGCGCCCAGTCGACGTGCGCCTCGGTGCTCTCGACGTCCAGCGCATCGCGCCGGCGTTCGAGCTGCTTGAGCAGCTTCGGGTGCACGGTGAACTGCTCGGGCGTGCGCAGCAGGTCGAGCCCCAGCTCGCGCAATCGCTCCGCCGGTACGGAGGTGTCTACGTCCGGGCTGGGCGAACGGTCGAGCTGGTACTCGCCGGTCACCTGCTCGACCGCTTCGTGCTCGGAGGTGGCGGCGATGCGCGCCTTTAGCCGCTGATGCAGCAGGGTCAGGTTGTCCCACACCTCCTGCCCGAGCCGCTCGACCTCGGCGCGGCTGACGACGCCGTCGTCGATCAACTGGTCCGCCCACAGTTCGTACACGCGCTTCTTAGCCTTGATCGCTGCGTACATCTCCGGCTGGGTGTATGCGGGCTCGTCAGACTCGTTGTGCCCAAAGCGCCGGTAGCCGATCAGGTCGATCAGGACGTCGTGCCCGAACTCCTGGCGGAAGGCGAAGGCCAGCCGCACCGCGCTCATGCAGGCCGGCACGTCGTCGGCGTTAACGTGGATGATCGGCACGTCGAACCCCTTGGCTAGATCCGAGGCCCAGCGGGTGGAGCGCGCGTCGTCGGGGTCGGTCGTGAAGCCGATCTGGTTATTCATGATCAGGTGCACAGTGCCGCCGACCTGGTAGCCGTCGAGCGCCTGCAGGTTGAGCGTCTCGGCCACGACCCCCTGGGCTGGGAAGGAGGCATCGCCGTGGATCACGATCGGCACAGCTGCATTGGTGTCCTGATGCGCACGCGGCCCGGTGCGCGTCGTCTGCGCCGCGCGCGTGGCCCCCTCGACGACCGAGGAGACGTACTCCAGGTGGCTGGGGTTTGACTCCAGGTTGACGCGGATGGTGCCGCCGTCGGGCAGCGCGTAGGACCCTTGCGTGCCATGGTGGTACTTGACGTCGCCCGTCCCGCCTTGGGGAATGGTGGTGACAGCCTCGAGCGTAGAGGCCCCCTCGAACTCGGCGAAGATGTCGTCGTAGGGCCGGCCGAGGTTGTGGGCGAGCACGTTCAGCCGCCCGCGGTGGGCCATGCCGACGACGACCTCCTGTGCTCCGCGCCCCGCCCCGAGCTGGATCAGCTCGTCGAGCATCGGCACCGTCATGTCCAGCCCCTCGATCGAGAACTGGTGCTGGCCGAGATAGGCCTTGTGCATGAAGCGCTCGAGCGCGTCGACCTCGATCAGGCGCTTGAGCAGCGCCTTGCGCTCATCGGCGCTCAGCGGCTCGCGGAAGGCGCCGGCCTCGATCTGCTCGCGCAGCCAAACGCGCTGGCGGTGTGAGGAGATGTGCTCGATCTCATAGGCGATCGTGCCGCAGTAGGTCTGGCGCAGATACGGCAGCGCCTCGGCCAGCGTGTCGCCCGGCACGTACATGCGCAGGATGTGCGCGGGCATCTGTGCCATTAGCTGCGGCGTCAGTCCTTGCTCGGCGGGATCGAGTTGCGGCTCGCCCTCGGGCTCGGAGCCGAGCGGATCGAGCCGCGCGGCCAGGTGCCCGTGGCTGCGGAAGCGGTGCACGAGCGTGGAAGCGGCCTGCACGGCCTGCAGCATCGCCTCGTCGGGCGCTGCGCCGGCTGCCGGCGCGCTTGCGGGCGCCGCCGCGGTGGGCGCGGGCACAGAGGGGGCCGTGGCGCTCAGTTGCACGCCAAGCGATCCGAACACACTCTCGTAGAAGCCGTCCTCGCCTTGCAGGCGCTGCTCGATCAGCGCCAGGAAGCGTCCGGACTCCGCCCCTTGGATGACGCGGTGGTCATAGGTCGAGGTCATCGTCATCACCTTCTCGGCGCCGATCTGCGCGCCAATCGCGCCGAGTCCGACCGGATAGGCGATCGAGCCGGTGGCGACGATCGTCCCCTGCCCGTTCATTAGCCGCGGCACTGAGGCGATCGTGCCGATCCCGCCGGGATTGGTCAGCGTGACGTTGCCGCCGCTGAGGTCGTCGGCGGTCAGCGTGTTCGTGCGCGCCTTATCGACCAGTGCGTCGTAGGCGGCCAGGAAGTCCGCGAAGGACATCCGGTCGGCGCCGAGGATGACCGGCACCATCAGCGTGCGCGAGCCGTCCTTCTTTTGCACGTCGACGGCCAGTCCAAGGTTGACCTGCCCGTCGCTCACGCGATAGGGCTTGCCTCCCTCCTCGGCGAAGTGATGGGTCATGACCCCCATCTCGCCGGCTGCCTGGGCAATCGCGTAGGCGATCAGGTGGGTGAAGGACACGCGCTTGCCGGCGTCCTTGAGCTCGCGCCGACGACCCTCCAACGCGGTTACGGTCATCGTCCTGAAGCTGGTGGCGGTGGGGATCGAGCGCGACTCGTCCATGTAGCGCGCGAGCATCGCCGCGCCTCCCTTGAGCAGTGTGCGCTCGGCCGTCGGCTCGGTTGCTGTGGCGGCGGCTCCATTGGCGGCGCTTGCGCCGTTGCTTGGGGCGTCGAGCACATCGGCCTTGAGGATGCGCCCACCCGGCCCGCTGCCGGAGACCCCGGCCAGGTCGACTCCCTCGGCCGCTGCCGCTCGGGCGGCGACCGGTGAGACGCGGGCGCCGTCAGGAACGCCCGTTCCCGAGGTCCCCGCTGCGCTCGTTGCGCCAGCGGTGGACGGCGCCGGCGCCGTATCGCCGTTTGCGGGGGAGCCCGACGTATCGGCGCGGTTGGAAGCGGCGCTGCCGGTCGCATCGTCCTGGGGGGACAGCCTCGCGATCACCTGCCCGACGCCGACGGTGTCGCCCTCTTCGGCAAGAATCTCTGTGACGGTCCCGCTGGCGGGAGACGGGAGCTCGACGTCGACCTTGTCGGTCGAAATCTCAACAATTGTGTCGCCAGCCTTGACGAAGTCGCCCACCTTCGCGTGCCATTCGAGGATCGTTCCCTCGGTGACCGACTCGCCCGCTGCTGGGGTCACGACATCGATTGTCTCGGTGGTCGTCGTGCCGGGGGGCATCTAGACCTTTACTCTAGCGCGCGCTTTGCGAGAGCTCACCTGTGCTCTTTGCGCACGCAAGAACTCATAGCTGCCGAAAAACGGCCCGATCCCGCCTAGTACCGCCACCGCGACGGCCAGACGCAATGAGACGATTCTCATCCGCGCGGCGGCGATGCAGGCGAGCGACATGCCGATCCAAAGCAGCCCGTGTGTCATTCCCAGGACGAATGTCTCAGGCTGTGGTTTGCCAAAGGCAAATGCGCAAAGCAGTAGAGACAAGTACACGCACGAATGAAAGAACGAAGTCCACTTCAGCGGCGTGAATGCCGGTGAGATGCTTGTGCCCCCGAGGGTGCTCACTCCGATAGCCAGCGCGCCATCATGCGCAGGGGCTCCTCGGCTTCAGCCGGCCATTGGTCGATATCCGCCGGCCACCAGGCATACTCGTCGTGCTCGTGGTCGGGGGTGACCTCGGCGCCCTCGGACAGCCAGGCCTGGCCGACGAACATGACCAGGTCGCGCGGCAGTCGCACCAATGCCTCGCCACGCACGCGCGCAGGCGTCACCGCCCACTCCTCGTGCAGCTCACGTACCAGGGTATCGGCGGGATTCTCGCCGAGATCGACGGCACCGCCGGCGCCCAGTGCCCAGCGCCCTGCCCATGAGGACAGCCAAGCGGCGCGCTTGCCCGCTAGCCAGCGCCCGTCGGCCGAGCGTGTGATGCACAGCGCGGCCACGCTCGCCGACGCGTCGGCGGCGACCAGTCGCAGCGCCCAACGCAGCGGCTGCATCTCCATCTCGATCCCCTCGCCACCGTTCTTGTAGCTAACCAGCCGCGCCGCCAGCCCGTCATGGCTGGGCGAGCCGCGCTGGGCCAGAGCGGCGATCGCGTCGTCGGCCGCGCGTGTGTGCCGGGCGGGTGGCTCGAAGTGCTCGGCGATCCATTTCGCACGCACGCGATCGAGTTCCCAAGGCCCGCGTGCGAGGATCTCGGGCGCCTCCTCGAGGGTTGGCTGTTGGGTCGCGGTCATCTCCTACACAGGCTAGTGCTCCGGGCTCGCGAGCAATGTGAAGAGGCCTAAACGAATGTGAAGACGCCTCAACACGAGCGCCGCCGCGGGCCGGCCCATAGACTCGCCTGATCGTGAGCGCACGGCGACGCAAGTACTGGGGCTGGGGCTATGAGGACGAGCAGCTGCCGCCCGCGGAGGTGCGTGCGGCCGCGGCGGGCCTGTCCGAGCACCTCGGCTTTGCGGTGGGAGACGTCGAGGAGCCGGTTGCGCTCGACGCGGTGCGGCTGCGCGCTGCGCGTGTGCTCGCGCCCGCGTCGCTGGCTGAGATCTGTAGCGACGATGTGCATGCCCGCGCTTCGCACGCACTTGGCAAGTCCTACTCGGACGTTGTGCGCGGCTTCCGCGGCGATTTTCAGCACCCCCCCGACTTCGTCGCTTACCCGCGCGAGGAGTCAGACGTGGAGCGTGTGCTCGAGTGGTGTTCGGCCGAGCGAGTGGCGCTCGTGCCCTATGGCGGCGGCACGAGCGTGGTAGGGGGCATCGAGCCGCGAGTGGGATCGGCCTATGCGGGCGCTATCTCGCTCGATCTTTCGTTGCTCGATCGCGTGCTAGAGGTGGACGAGGTCTCGCGCGCGGCACGTATCCAGGCAGGCGCGTTGGGCCCTGGCCTCGAGGCGCAGCTGGCCGAGCACGGGCTGACGCTGCGCCATTTTCCGCAGTCCTTCGAGCTCTCCACGCTCGGCGGCTGGATCGCCACGCGAGCCGCTGGGCACTTCGCGACGGTGTGGACGCACATCGAGGACTTCGTCGAGTCGGCGCGAGCGATCACGCCGGTGGGCGAGTGGGAGTCGCGGCGCCTGCCTGGTTCGGGCGCGGGCCCTTCACCCGATCGGATGCTGGTCGGCTCAGAGGGCAGCCTCGGCGTGATCACCGAGGCATGGGTGCGGGTACAGCCGCGGCCAACACACCGCGCCTCGGCGGGAGTGCGCTTCGGTAGTTTCATGGCCGGTGCCGAGTGCGTGCGTGCGCTCTCGCAGTCGGGCTTGCACCCGAGCAACTGCCGTCTGATCGATCCCTCCGAGGCGTCGTTGACTTTCGCCGGCGACGGTTCATTTGCGCTACTGGTGCTCGGCTTCGAGTCCTTCGACCACGAGATCGGCGCCCTGCTGGAGCGCGCGCTCGCGATCTGCGCCGAGCACGGCGGCGAGGCGGGCGAGCGGCGGGTGAGCGGTGTTGGCGCCTGGCGCGAGGCGTTTCTGCGCGCGCCCTATCTGCGCGACACGTTCGTGGCGATCGGAGTGCTCTCCGAGACGTTCGAGACGGCGATCACATGGGAGCGTTTTCCGGCGCTGCACGAGCGGGTGATGGCCGCCGCCCACGCGGCGGCAGACGGCGTCGCGGGAGCAGCGCGGGTGTCGTGCCGGTTCACCCACGTCTACCCCGATGGCCCGGCCCCCTATTACACGGTGCTGGCGCCGGCGCGGCGCGGCGAAGAGGTCGAGCAGTGGGCGGCGGTCAAGGCGGCCGTCTCCGATGCGCTGATCGCCGAGGGCGCGACGATCACCCATCATCACGCGGTCGGGCGCGATCACCGCCCCTGGTATGACCGGCAGCGCCCCGATGTGTTCGCGGCCGCCCTGCACGGCGCCAAGGCGGCGGTCGACCCGGCCGGCGTGATGAACCCCGGCGTGCTGGTGGACGCGCGCCCGTGAACATCGCCGTGCTCGGACCCGGAGGCGTGGGCGGTCTGGTCGCCGGTGCGCTCTCCCGCGTGGGTGTCGTCGTGCTTGCCAGAGATTCCACGGCTCGCGTTATAGAAGCCCAGGGCTTGCGTGTGAGGAGCGTCGTGCTCGGCGACTTCACGGCGCATCCGCGCACGATTTCCGAGCTTGACGAGCCGGTCGACGCGCTGATCGTCGCCACCAAGGCGGCGGGGCTGGCGCGGGCTTTGGAGCGGGTGCGCACGCAGCCGCCGCTGGTGCTGCCGCTGCTCAACGGCCTCGACCATCTAGTGACGTTGCGCGAGTGCTTCGGCGACTCTGCGGTTGTGGCAGGCACGATCCGTGTCGAGGCCGACCGTCCCGAGCCGGGGGTGGTCGTGCACACCAGCCAGTTCCTGCGCATCGACATGGCCTCGCACGACGACGCGATGCGAGCACCGATGGAGGCTCTCGCCACCGTTTTGTCGGGAGTTGGTGTGCCCGCGCGCGTATGCGAGTCAGAGCCACAGGTGATGTGGTCGAAGCTAGTGCGCCTGAACGCGCTGGCCTGCACGACCAGCGCGTTTGACAAGTTGCTCGGTGAGATTCGCTCGACGCCCGAGCTGCGCGCCGAGCTGGTCGGCGCGATCGAGGAGGGCTGCGCCGTCGCGCACGCCGAGGGCGCGGAGATCCCGGCGGGCGATCCGCTCGGTGAACTGACGGCTGCCCA
>DASTPN010000163.1:0-3369 GCA_035719985.1 Solirubrobacteraceae bacterium
CGAAGCGAAGCAATCTCCCGCCAATGAAATCGCGTCGGCGTCTTGCGCCTCGCGATGACAGGCAATGTGAGGAGGAGTGTGTGCGGTGAGCACAGCATCGGGCAGCGAGGTCCTTTTGGACGTCCGAAACCTGGTCAAGCACTTTCCTATTACCAAGGGGTTCATCATCCAGCGCCAGGTCGGCGCGGTCAAGGCCGTCGACGGCGTGTCCTTCACGGTTGGGCGCGGCGAGGTGGTGGCGATCGTCGGCGAGTCCGGTTCGGGCAAGTCGGTCTGCGCGATGACGCTGATGGGCCTCACGCGCGGCCCGAGCACGACCGTCTCCGGCAGCGCACGCTTGGCCGGAGAGGAGTTGATCGGCATGAGCGACGCGCGCCTGCGCAGGCTGCGCGGCAGGCGCATGGCGATGGTCTTCCAGGACCCGCAGTCCTCGTTGAACCCGGTGCACCGCGTCGGCGATCAGATCACCGAGCAGATCCGCGCTCACGAACCGCTGGTCTCCAAAGAGCAGGCGCTGCGCCGCGCCGGCGAGTTGATGGAGCGGGTTGGCATCCCGCGCGCCCAGGAGCGGGTGCGCGCCTACCCGCATGAGCTATCCGGCGGCATGCGCCAGCGAGTGATGATCGCGATGGCACTCTCGCTGGGAGCGTCGCTGCTGCTAGCCGACGAGCCGACGACGGCGCTGGACGTGACCGTGCAAGCGCAGATCCTGGCGGAGCTGGGGCAGTTGCGCGAGCAGGAGGATCTCGGCATCGCGCTTATCACGCACGACTTCGCAGTCGTCGCCGAGATCGCCGATCGCATCGCAGTGATGCAGGACGGTCGCATCGTCGAGCAAGGGACAGCCGCTGAGATCTTCGACACCCCCGCCGAGCCGTACACGCGGCGCTTGCTCGACGCGCTCGTGCCGGTCCCGCGCCGGGCGCGTACGCAAGCAGTCGGGGTGTCCGTACTTGATGTTGACGGTGTCCGCGTCCAATACCGAGCACATGGACGTCGCTCGCAGCCGACTCAAGCTCTTGCCGGAGTCTCGCTTTCGGTCAATACAAGTGAAACCTTGGCGATCGTCGGCGAGTCCGGTTGCGGCAAGACGACGCTATTGCGTTCGATCGCCGGTTTGGTCAAGCCGACCGAGGGCACGATCCGCTTTGACGGGAAGCTCGGCATGGTCTTCCAGGACCCGCAAGCCTCGCTGAATCCGCGCCGGCGCGTGGGTAAGACGCTTGAGCGCGCGCTCAGTGACCATCCGGATGCACGTAGTGAGGTTCCTCGGTTGCTCGAGCGCGTCGGGCTCGACCCGGCACTTGCCTCCCGCTTCCCGCACGAGCTATCCGGCGGTCAGCGCCAACGCATCGGCATTGCACGCGCGTTGGCGGGGTCTCCCGGGCTGGTCTTGCTCGATGAGCCGGTCTCCTCGCTGGACGCGTCGCTGCGCCGCGGTGTGATCGAACTGCTCGACGAGCTGCAGGCCGAGCTTGGCTGCGCCTACGTCGTCGTCTCGCACGATCTCGGCGCCGTGGAAGCCGCGGCCGATCGGATCGCGGTGATGCACGCCGGCGAGATCGTCGAGCTGGGGAGCGCAGCCGACGTGCTGGAGCGGCCACAGCATCCATATACGCGCGAGCTGCTGGCTGCACGTCCACTCCTGCCCGATCGCGTACCCTCGTCGGCGTGGCCGGACAGGGAGAACTAGCGGCGGACGTCACTGCGCTGCTCCAGCGCCTGATCCGCTTCGACACGGTCAACCCGCCCGGCGCTGAGCGTACGGCGATCGAGCACCTGCGCGACCTGCTCGCGGACGCGGGCTTTGAGTGCGAACTCCTGGCCGCAGAGCGCGAGCGACCGAATCTGGTGGCACGGCTGCGTGCCCAGAACGGCGCGCGCGGTGGCGATGATGGACCGACCCTCTGCTACCTCGGGCACGTCGACACCGTGCTCGCCGACGCGAGTGAGTGGACGCGCGATCCGTGGTCGGGCGATCTCGCCGACGGGTTCATATGGGGGCGCGGATCGTTGGACATGAAGTCGCAGGTCGCCGCGGAGGTCGCCGCCGCCCTCGCATTGGCGCGCGAAGGGTGGCGTCCGATGCACGGGGAGTTGTTGATCGTCGCGGTCGTCGACGAGGAGACCGGCGGCGAGCTGGGGGCCAAGTGGCTGTGCGAGACACATCCGGAGAAGGTGCGCTGCGACATGCTGCTCAACGAGGGTGGGGGGCCGCACTTCGAGCTAGACGGGCAGCGCTACTACCCCGTTTGTTGTGCGGAGAAGGGGGTGTTCCGATTCACCGTCACGACCAGCGGCGCGGCCGGGCATGCTTCGATGCCAAAGCTCGGTGAGAACGCGCTACTGAAGCTTGCGCCGGTTCTTGAGCGTTTCGCCACACGCCAGCCGGAGCTGGCGCCGACGGCAGAGCCGCTCGCATTCCTGCGCGCGCTCGGCGAGGATGAGACCGATCCCGCCGCCGCGCTCGCGCGCCTGAGTGAGCGCGATCGGCGGCTGCTGACGATGTTCGAGCCAATGTTCGGCGTCACCTTCGCGCCGACGCGGGCCTCGGCTTCGGAGAAGATCAACGTGATCCCCTCGAGCGCGCAGCTGCGAGTGGACTGCCGCGTCCCGCCCGGGCTGGGCGAGGCCGAGACACGGATAGCGATCGAGCAGGTGCTCGGCGGCATCGATGGCCTGCGGATCGACTTCACCGAGCAGATCACAGGCAACCGCTCTGCGCTCTCTTCACAGCTGATGGACACAATCGGCAAGTGGGTGGCAGAGCGCGATCCGCACGCGCGCGTGGTCCCCACGATCATGCCGGGCTTCACCGACTCCCGCCACTTCCGCGCTGCCTACCCAGACTGCGTCGCCTACGGCTTCTTTCCTCAACGCCATCAGTCGTTGCTGGAGACCCAGGCTCTTATGCATGCCCCCGACGAGCGCATCGACGTGCGCGACCTGACATGGGCCGCAGGCTTTTACCGAGATCTGGCGGTAGAACTGCTCGGCTGAACCGTTGAATGGGTGTGACGGTGATCGCAACCTCGTTTGTGCAGGACATACAGGAATGGGCCTACCAGTGGTCCAGCGTCGTGATGATCCTGTTCTTCGCTGCGCTGCTGTTCCTGATGTGGCGCACGCTGAAAGTGATGCCGCGGGTCAAGCCGCAGCAGATCAAGCCCGCCTCCAGCCAGGCCGTGTCCTTCGCCGACATCGCCGGCGTCGACGAGGCCAAGGGCGAGCTGCAGGAGATCGTCGAGTTCCTGCGCGAGCCCAAGCGCTTTCACTCCATGGGCGCCAGCGTGCCCAAGGGCATCCTGCTCCACGGTCCGCCGGGCACGGGCAAGACACTGCTCGCCAAGGCCGTCGCGCATGAATCGG
>DASTPN010000164.1:0-2380 GCA_035719985.1 Solirubrobacteraceae bacterium
GCCCGCGCTTGGCGCGGTTGCCGGCACGGCGATCTGGACGGGCGACTTCGACGAGGGAGAGCGCTGGCTCGACCGGGGCCGGCAGGTCGCCGATCCACAATTTGACCCGGCCGCCGCGGTGCTTGTGCACATGGTGAAGGGCATGCTGCACGCCGGTCGCGGGCAGCATCAATCGGCGCTCGAAGCGTTCGCGGCGGCGGCGCGCGCGCAGTCGCTTCTCACCGGCGTGTACGCACTCGCATCCCCCATTATCGGATGGCTCGCAGCCACGCAGGCTCGCCTTGGGAAGCCAAACGAGGCGCGGGCTTCGCTCACCGGATTCTTCGCCGAATACGGGCGGAGGCTCGGTACTTACCACGCCCGTGCGGTGATCTTCTTGGCGGAGGGAGACCCGGCCACGGCCGTGGATGCACTCGGAGATGCTCAGAACATCGCGCGTGCAGTGATCTGCCTGGCGGAGGGAGACCCGGCCACGGCCGTCGATGCACTCGGAGATGCTCAGAACATGACACCCCCAGCGGGCTCTGCGTTCCCTCCGTTCGGACTCGTTGAAGGGCACGTGCTCGCCGGTATCGCGAACCTGCACCTGGGGGATCGAACCGCCGCCGCCGCCGCAGTCGAGGCAGCGCTAGCGGCAGCTGAGCGAGACCGGCTGATCTTCCCGTTTGCGATGAACGACGCCGCGGAGCTACTCGACGCGCTCCCGCGTCACCAAACCGCGCACGGCGCTCTTCTCGCTGACATCGTCGATCTGCTGCGAGGCACGTCGGTGCCACGCACCTACGGAGACCGCCCATGGCAATCGCAGGAACTCAGCCCGACCGAGCTCCGCGTGCTGCGGTATCTGCCGACAAACCTGACGCGGCACGAGATCGCGAGCGAGCTCTATCTGTCCGTCAACACGGTCAACACGCACATCCGCAACGTCTACTCCAAGCTCGGTACGCGCGATCGCTCTTCGGCCGTGCAACGCGCACGCGAGCTGCGGCTCCTCTCATCCCGGCTCGCGCGAACATCGCCGAGCTAGCGCGAGCGCCGGCGTGCGCACTCACCACATTCCGGCGACGCCGGCTCACTATGTCGGGCGGCAGGCTGCTCACGTGGCCACACCGCTGGGCGTGTACACGATCCGGATAAAGGGCCGGCTCGGAGCTACCGCCTTGTCTGCCTTTCCCACGATGACGTGTGAGCTAAAGGGCAGCGAGACCGTGCTCATCGGCTTGCTACAAGATCAGTCCGCGGTCTTCGGGGTCATTGCGCAGATCGAAGCACTCGGCCTCGAACTGATCGAACTACGGCGAGTCCGCGCGACAGCGAAATTGCCTGGCCCGGGGTCACGATCGTGATCAACCGCGGGTCAGGTCGTAACGGTCGTCGCAAACGCCGGGCATCGGTGGCGTGGCAAATCACCATCATCCGGTGAGGACGGCTCACCTGGGTCACGGCCATCGTGTGGTGATGAGCAAAGAACAGCAGCGTCAGCTGGACGCCATCCTTCGCCAGGGCGGCCTCGACCCCAACGCAGATGTCCCGACACTGCGGGCGGCTTTCAGCGAACTCGTGGCACAGGTGCCGGTGGCTCCCGATGTCCAGCAGAGACCAGTTGAGCTCGGAGGTGTCGCTGGCGTCGAGGTCACCATCCAGGGCAACGAGGCCGAGAATGTGATCCTTTATTTTCACGCTGGTGTCTACGTCATCGGCAATGCCGCTGGGACGGTTCCCCTGGTGAGTGATCTCGTTCGAAGAACGGGCACCAGGGCCGTCACGCTCGAGTACCGGTTAGCTCCCGAACACCCGTATCCAGCCGCGGTCGAAGACGCTCGAGCCGCCTACGAAGGACTACTCGCTCGGGGCATCGCCCCAGGCCAGATCGCCCTTGCGGGCGAGTCAGCGGGAGGCGGGCTGGCCGTGGCCTTGCTTCTGGCCCTACGGGAAGCCGGCGTGCCTCTGCCGTCGTCTGCGTACTTGCTCTCGCCCTACGTGGATCTGACCCTGTCCGGAGAGACACTCGCCGAGAAGCGGGAGGTCGACCCAGTCCTCACACCCGATGGCCTCCAGGCTCGGGTTCCGGACTACGTAGGAGGGGCCGACGCCGCTGACCCCTACATCAGCCCGATCTTCGGCGATCTCACGGGATTGCCGCCGCTTCTCATCCAGGTTGGTTCCCACGAGATCCTCCTCAGCGACGCTCTCCGGCTCGCCGGGCGGGCAGCCATCTCCGACGTCCCCGTCATGCTCGATGTCACGCCCGGTGTACCGCACGTCTTCCAGGCGTATGCGGGCCTCCTCGATGAGGCTGGAGCGGCGCTGGACCGGGCAGCAGGCTTTTTGACGACTCAACTAGCGCAGCTCGCCGAGCAACGCCAAACAGTCTGACCGG
>DASTPN010000165.1:0-17063 GCA_035719985.1 Solirubrobacteraceae bacterium
CGGAGAACGTCCATCGGGCCGGAGCCGACGGCCGGATCCATCTCGTGACCGGCCGCGCCGAGCAGCTGCCCTTCCCCGACGGGGCCTTCGACGCCCTCACCTTCACCTACCTGCTGCGCTACGTCGAGGACCCCGCGGCCACTCTGGCCGAGCTGGCGCGTGTCGTCAAGCCCGGCGGTCGGATCGCCTCGCTGGAGTTCGCGGTCCCGGCGCAACCGGTCTGGCACGCTGCTTGGACGCTTTACACCCACATCGGGCTGCCGGCGCTCGGGCGGATTGTCTCGCGCGAGTGGAGCTATACCGGGCGCTTCCTGGCTAGGAGCATCCCAGCCTTCTACGAGCACTACCCGTTGTCCCGGGTGATAGAGCTGTGGGAAGCAGCCGGCATCGAGCGCGTGACGGCGCTACCGATGAGCCTCGGTGGCGGCATGGTCATCTGGGGCGAGAGGGCTGCTGCCGGTGGCGACGCACAGCGAGCTTGAGCGCCCCGCTTTCTATGCGCTGCGGCCCGGCGGCTGGCGAGACCTGCTGACGTTGCTGCACCCGCCCTATACAGCCTGGCACCTCAGTTACGTGGCGATTGCCGCGGCCGTCGCTCCGCATTTCTCCGGGTACCGCCTGGCCTGGACGCTGGTGGCTTTCCTGCTGGCCGTGGGCGTCGCGGCGCACGCGCTCGACGAGTTGAACGGAAGGCCGCTCGGGACGCACATCTCCTCACGCGTGCTCGTCTGTCTGGCTGCCGCGACGCTAACGGGCGCTAGCGCCATCGGTGTGATCGGCGCCCTTACTCTCTCTCTCTGGCTGCTCGCGTTCGTACTGGTTGGCGTGATTCTCACGCTCGCCTATAACCTCGAGCTGCTCGGCGGGCGCCTTCACTCAGATTTCTGGTTCGCCTTTGCATGGGGGGCTTTCCCTGCGCTCACGAGCTATTGGACACAGACAGGCGGGATGCGCATGTCAGGTGTCGTGGTGGCCTCGGCATGCCTGCTGTTCAGCGTCACGCAACGACGTCTGAGCACCCCTGTGCGCGATCTACGCCGGCGCACCGCGTCTGTCCACGGCGAGCGCCGGCTAAACGACGGCCGAGTACAGGCACTCGACGCGAGCGTCATAGCGGCCCCTATGGAGGGCGCCTTGATGGCCTGTGCCGCCGGCATGGTGCTGCTCGCCGTAGGTCTAGTCGCGGCTCGCCTGTAGGCGCACACGCGGGTCAGAACCGTTCAGTCTGCGCTCCACGCGCCGGTCCTGCTCCCGCTCGAGCACCCACAGTCGAATCCTGCTCTCGAGCGATCTTGCTTGGTCTCTGGTCATAGGAGAATGTTCGTGCCGGGACAGTGATTGCGCTTTGGACGGTCGTCCCAAATCCATCGGCACGGGATGGACAGCCGCAGCTTCGCGCCTGGCCATTGGAGTACCCTGTAATCGTGAGGTACCCAGCGTGAGTGAGATCGGTGACAGCCTCTTTCACCGCGGCCAACCGGTCTGGGTCGTACAGAGCGACGGATCACAGCGAGCCGCGGAGTATGTCGGCGAGTGTGAGATGAGCGCGTGGTTCGGCGGCACCCCGACGCTGATCGTCGTCTACCCGGACACGCACACGGGCGAGGCGGTCGAGACCGATCGGGTGATCGCCCGGAACGGATAGTCGATGGGCGATCCTGGATTCGAACCAGGGACCTCTTCCTTATCAGAGAAGCGCTCTAACCGACTGAGCTAATCGCCCGCAGCGGCCGATTCTAGCGCCCGCGGGATGGCGGCGATCATGCCTAGGATGCCGTTGCGCCGACGGCCAGCCGCGGTCGCTCAGCCCGCCCGCACCCTCCGCGCAAGCTCCTCCGCCTCATCGACGTCCGCGAACGACAACTCGGCGCGATACCCGCCGCCGGATGGTCGCACCCGCACCTCCGCGCCAAGCGCCGCTTCCAGGCTGGCCGCGATTGTCGCGGCGGCCTCGCGCTGATCAGGATGCATCCCGTCGTCCTTTGTCTTGCCGCCGTCGCCTTTGCCTCCCGAGCGGGCGGCCTCGTTGGCCGTCCGCGCGCGCCCTTCCACCGCCCGGACCGACCATCCCTCACGAACGGCGTCACGCGCCAGCACCCGCCGTGTCGAATGGTCTTCCGCCAGTAGCAAAGCGCGGCCGTGTCCCTCGCTGAGACGTCCCTGCTCGATCGTCTCGACGACCTCGTCGGGCAGGTCGAGCAGCCGCAGCAGATTCGACACGGCCACGCGCCCGCGCCCCACGCGCCGTCCGACCTCCTCGCGCGTTAGGCCAAGCTCCTCGACGAGCGCGGCGCAGGCACGAGCCTCCTCGATCGGGTTGAGATCCTCGCGCGCCATGTTCTCGATCAGCGCCAGTTCCAAAGTCGCCGCGTCATCTCGCGGCCGAACCAGTGCCGGGATCTCGCTCATCCCGGCGATCTGCGCCGCACGCCAACGCCTCTCGCCGGCGACCAGCTCATACGTGCCCCCCGGCTTTGGCCGCACGAGCACCGGCTGAAGCACGCCACGCTCACCCAACGAGCCGGCAAGCGCGCGCAGTGCCTCCTCGTCGAAGTGCCGACGCGGCTGGTTCGGGTTGGCGACGATCAGCTCGACCGGCAGCTCGCGCAGTTCGTCGCCGCCTTTGACGTCGCTCGTCGAGACGCTGAGAATCGCATCCAGCCCCCGGCCCATCCCTCGCTTAGCCTTAGCCACGGGCGGCCACCTCCTTTGCCAGCTCGAAATACGCCTCTGCGCCCGCGCTGTGGGGATCGTGGTGAGTGACAGGCAACCCGTAGCTCGGCGCCTCCCCCACACGGACATTGCGCGGGATAACCGTGTCGAAGACCAGCTCAGCGAAGTGCTCGCGAACCTCACGCTCGACATCGCGTCCCAGCCGCGTGCGGTTGTCGTGCATGGTCAAAAGCATCCCCGCGACAGTCAGGCGCGGGTTCAGCTCGCGCCGCACGAGCTCGAGCGTCTCCAGCAGCCCCGCCAGCCCCTCCAGCGCGAAGTACTCCGTCTGCACGGGAACGATCACTCGGTCGGCGGCGACCAAAGCGCTGACGGTGAGGGGCCCCAGTGAGGGTGGGCAGTCGAGCACTATGTACTCGAAGCGCTCCCTGATCGGCGCGATCGCGTCGCGCACCCCTTGCTCGAACGAGTCCAGACGGGGCAACTCGACGTTGGCGCCCGCGAGCCCCGGCCCGGCCGGGATCACGCTGAGGCTTTCTACCGAACCCTCGACGATCGCCTCCGCCGCCGTAGCCTCGCCCGCGAGCAGCTCATAGAGCCCTGGCGTGGTCGAGCGCGGCAGCCCCAGCCCAACCGTCGCATTGGCCTGAGGATCTACATCAACCAGCAGCGTGGCGTAGCCAGCCTCGGCGATGCAAGCGGCAACATTCACAGCGGTTGTCGTCTTGCCAACCCCGCCCTTCTGGTTAGCGATCGCGTACACCTTCCCCATCGTGGTTGCGCACGCTAGCGGCCAGCGGCGTCGGAGGTCGCCAGGCCGGCTCTACAGCGTCACGCCCCGTCCGCCAACGGCCGCTTGCGGGCCATACCGACTCTGCGCGGGAAGCGCTCCGGCGTCTCGGCCTTCTTGAGAAAGGTGTGGAGATGACGATCGCGCGCGCTCGGAAACGGCTGCACGTGCTCGATCCTTACGAGTTCAAGCCCGAGCTGACTGCAAGCACGCAGACTCCTCTCCTCTTCTTCGTGATCGCGTTGCCCTCGCCAATCCACCAATGTCCCACCGACACGCAGGAGCGGCGCGGCATACTCAAGCACCACCGGCTGCGGCCCAACGGCCCGCGCCAGGGCGACGTCATGAGCACCGATCCCATCTGGCCACTCCTCGACGCGCGCGCAAACGACGGCGGCGTTCTCGATCCCGGCAGCCGTCACCATCCGCGCGACGAACTCACACTTGCGCCCGTTACTGTCCACCAGCGTCAGTTGGCCGCCGGATAGCGCCACGGCCAGCGCAAGTCCCGGAAACCCCGCTCCGGCGCCGATGTCGACAATGCTGCTCGCATCGCGCAGCGCCGTAAGCTCGAGCGCGACGAGCGAATCGGCCAAATGCACGTCAACCGCCCGGTCTGGCTCGGTCACGGTCGTCGGCGCCAACCCGTCCGCCGCCAAATAATCCAGCAGCTTGGCCAGCCGGACGACCTGCTCCGGGTAGAGGCCGTAGCGTCTCCCAAGACCGCTCAGAGTCGCGGTGGTGTCGGCCATCTGCGCCACAAGTGTTTCCCGTGAAACACTCCCCGGGAAGGCCCGCTCAGCCCTCGCTCGGCTCCACGACCAGATAGCGCTCGGGCTCATCGCCCTCGCTGTGCGTGCTCACATCGTCGCGGTCACGAAGATATTCATGGACGATCCGGCGCTCGGAGGCGGGCATCGGATCTAGCTCGACCGGCCCGCCGGCGGCGAGCGCATCCTCAGCAGCCTCGAGCGCGACCGCCTGCAGCGCCTGAGCGCGTCGCTCGCGATAGCCGTCGGCGTCGATAACCACTCGCGCCTCGGCTGTCCCCCCTTGAAAGACGATCCGCTGCGCTAGGTGCTGGACCGCATCGATCGTCTGTCCGCGCCTACCGATCAACAGCCCCACGTCCTCTCCCTCCACGCGGCCTGTCAGCACACCCTCGGACTCCTCGACTTCGACGTCGACGTCGAGACCAAGCCCGTCGACGATCTCTTCAAGCAGCTCTCGGAGTACCTCGCGCGGCTCGTCGCGCTCCTCATCCTCCACATTCCCGTTGCTGCTCATCGGCGCCTACCCGAGCGCTTCTTCTTCTTACGAGGCGGAGGCGGCGGACTAGCGCCACCGGCACCGGCCAACGCCGGAGCGGTACTGGGCGCACCACTCCCAGCCTTGCCATTTGAGCTCGTCTTGGCATCGCCGGAGCTCCCGCCTGTAGTGACCGCACCCTTTGCCACTGCCGGTGGTGGCGGCGATCCGATCGTTCTTCGCACGAAATAACTCTGGCCGATTGTCCACAGGTTGGTGGTGATCCAGTACAACAGCAGGCCCGCCGGGTAGCGGTAGAGGATGATCACGAATAACAGCGGGAAGATCATCATCAGACTCCGATGCGAGGGATCCGCAGAGGCCGACATCATCATCGTCGAGGCCAACTGCGAGCCGACGTAGAGAACCAGCAGGACGACCAGGACGGCACCAGTCGCCTTGTTGGTGATATCCGGGATGAACAGGAACTTGCCCGACCCGGGTGCGACCTGCTGGCAGCTGGTCTGTTCGATGTACTTGGTCGGAAGACCGGCCACGCTGGAAATCGGAGTCGCCAGGTGTTGGTGGAGCGAGTTGTAGTGGCTCACCAGCGCTTCGCCGCAGATGTGCTTCTTCAGGTCTGTCCTGAGCATGTAGAACAGAGAGATGAAGACGGGCAACTGAAGTAGCAGCGGCAGGCACGAAGCAAACGGGTTGACTTTGTGCTCCCGATAGAAGTTCATGATTTCCTGCTGCTGGCGCTGCTTGTCGTCTTTGTACTTCTCCTGGAGCGCCTTCAGCTCGGGCGCCAGACGCTGCAGTTCTTGCATCGAGCGGAACTGCTTCAGCGTGAGCGGCAGCAGTACGGCCCTCATCACGACCGTCAGGCCGACGATCGCCAGGCCCCAGCTTCCGCCCACAATGTCGTTGTGGATGAAGACCAGGATCGATTCGAACACCGTGATCAGCGGCGAGAACGCTTCCTGGATTACATTGGCTGCGATAGGCATGTCGGTGCGGGCGCGCTGATGCGCTAAGCGATGCGGCGATCGGGGCGGGAGGGGACATTAAACAGGCGTTGAGCCTCGACCGGGTCATACCCGCCGTGACTCCACGGATTACACCTGAGCAGGCGCCACGCCGTCAGCGCGAGGCCCCTCAGTATGCCGTACTCGCCCAGCGCCTGTACCGCATAACGTGAGCATGTGGGCTCGTACTTGCAGCGGCGGGGCAGACCGGGCGAGATGAAGCGCTGGTAGAGCACGACAGGCACCTTGATCGCGGCTACAGCTACGCCTGCGAGCGCGCCACGGTGCCGAGTCGCATGTCCCTGCACGTTCGTCATCTTGACTCCTCGCCCTCCTTCGGGCTGCCTTCGCCCGCGGTTAGCCCCGCCCGGGCCAACAGCTCTGCGAGCGCGTCGTCGATTCCGGCCAGCCCCTCGCGACGTGCGAGCTCGCCCGCCTCAGGGCGGGCGACTACAACCAAATCGTGCCCCTCGCCCAATCCTGGCGCCGCAGCCGCGAACGCCTCGCGTAGCAGTCGCTTGACCTGATTGCGCTCGACTGCGCCGCCCACCTTGCGAGAGACCGACAGTCCGAGTCGTGGCCGCGCAACGGCCTCGTTAGGGAACGAATAGAGGACCAAGTGGCGGTTGGAGACTGATCTCCCCTGTCGGTAGACGCGCTCGAACTCGGCACTGCGGGACAGACGTCGGCCGCGGCGGGGTGCGCGCGCCATACCGTCGTCCGAGCTAGACCGACAAGCGCTTACGGCCCTTGTCGCGCCGGCGCTTGAGGGTCAGCCTGCCAGCGCGCGTGCGCATGCGCGCTCGAAAGCCATGAGCACGGGCTCGCTTGCGTTTCTTTGGCTGATAAGTGCGCTTCACGTCGTTTTCTCCTGCCGTGCAGGTGCTCCCAGGTTAGCTAGCGCCGCGGCCGCAGAGCAGCGGTACGCGCATCTGAAGTATAGGTGGATCGCAGCTCGCGCAGCAACCAGCGGAAATTCTCGCCAAATGCGGGGGCGGCGTTCGCGAACTCGATCCGCTCGGATATATTCGCCAGACCGGGCCGATCGTCGGTCCCAAGCAAATGTAGTCCGCCCAATCTCTCCCGCAAGGAGCAGGTCAACGCTGCCGTGAATGCTGAGCTCGAGCACATCTGGTCCCGCGTAACAGACGGGCTGGCGGAGGCGGTCGAGGAACCCGTCTTCCGCATCTGGCTCGGGCCGCTCAGCCCACTCGAACTTGAGGGCAGCAAGCTGACCGTCGCGGCTCCGCCCCAGACCTGTGCATGGGTTAGAGAGCGCTTTGGCCGCGCGCTACAAGCCGCGGTCGCCGCCGTCCTCGGTCCGGAGGCAACCGTCGACGTGGTCGCCATCTCCGGCGGACCGGCGAGTGACTCAAGGACCGACCGACACGCTCCCCGGGAGCGCTCGCAGAGCGCTGCTTTGATCGAGCCGGCTGCGGCACTCAATCCCAAGCTGACGTTCGGTCAATTCGTGATCGGAGACTCCAACCGCTTGGCCCACGCTGCGGCTCTAACTGTCGGCGAGATGCCGGCTCAGGCCTACAACCCGCTGTTTATCTGCGGGCCTCCCGGCGTCGGCAAGACCCATCTACTGCGCTCGATCGAGGCATACATCCTCGCTCACTCTCCCGGCCTACAGGTGCGATCGACCACCGGAGAGGCCTTTACTAACGAATTCCGTCAAGCCTTGACGAGCAGCCGCATTGACGCCTTCAAGGCCGGCTTTCGCCACGTCGACGTGCTGCTGATCGACGACGTCCAGTTTCTCGAGCGCAAGGCCAAGACGGAGGAGGAGTTCTTCCACACCTTCAACGCCCTCTACGAAGCAGGCAGCCAGATCGTGCTCAGCTCCGACCGCCCTCCGCGAGATCTACAGGCACTCGAAGACCGTTTGCGTGAGCGTTTCCAATCTGGCCTCGTCGCAGACATCAGGGCACCGGACCTCTCAACTCGCATGGCGATCCTGCGCAAGCGCGCGCAACACGACGGAGTTCAGGATGTAGACCAACTCACCCTGGAGACAATCGCTCGCCGCATCTCCGTGAACGTGAGGGCGCTTGAGGGCGCCCTCATCCGCGTGGTCGCCTACAGCTCGCTCACCGGTCGCAGGTTGAACGCGGAGTTGGCGAGAGAGGTTCTCGACGGCCTCTATCCACAAACTCCACCGCGTGAGCGATCGCTGTCTGAGATCAAGGCAGTCGTCTCCGCTCAGTACGGCATCACCGCCGATGAACTGATATCGCCTGCGCGTGGGGCGCGAGTATCGCTACCTCGACAACTGGCTATGTATTTGGCGCGTGAGCTAACCGATGAGTCCTTGCCGAGTATCGGTCGTGCCTTCGGTGGGCGCGATCACACCACTGTTCTTCATGCTCTACGCCGAGCTAAGCAAAGGATCGCGACTGACCCCACCTACCGCACAAGCGCCCATACCCTGCTCGCATTGCTCAGCGACGGCGCTGCTGACCGATCAGCCTGAGAGACTTCACAGCCCAACTCACAGGCACTCCACAACTACATTCCTTCTACGTGCACAGCATTCTCGTCCCACACCGACAATCCACATAGCCTACAACTACTGATTCAGGACAGTTGCCTTTGTGAAGCTTTCCCTTTCTACCCCAGATCTACTTACGCAGATGCAAGCGGCAACTCGCGTTGCCTCTACTCGCGCGTCTGTACAAGCTCTCTCCGGCGTCATGATCGTGGCCGAGGGCGATCGTGCACTTCTTCTGGCAACGGACATGGAGATCGGCCTGCGAGTCCCCCTTCACGGAGAGGTGCTTGAACCAGGCTCGGCTGTGCTACCAGCTCGGCTGCTACTCGACGTCGTTCGGTCTCTGCCCGCAGAGACCGTGACGCTTGAACTGCGAGCGCAAGAGCAGGACGTGGAGGTAGTGTCAGGCACCGCCAAGTTCCACCTACGCACACTGCGCTCCGAGGACTTCCCGACACTGCCAGACGCAGGTGCAGCCACAACCATCAAGCTTCCCAGTAAGGCATTCGTCGATACGGCTTTGCAGGTCTCACGCTCGGCCTCCAAAGACGAGACTCGGCCTGTCCTTACCGGCGTTCTCATCTCGGCAACCGGGCAGGAGTTGACGATGGTGGCAACGGATTCTTACCGTCTGAGTGTCAAGCACACGACGATCGAGGCCAAACTGGATGCTCCGCTGGAGGCAAATGTGCCGGCGCGGGCGCTACAGGAGTTGGCCCGCATCGCTCAATCGATCGAGGATGCGGAGTTGGGCGTGAGCCTCGGCCCAAGCCAGATCGTCTTCGAGGTCGGTGAGGTCGTTTTGTCCTCGCGGTTGATCGACGGCCAGTTCCCCAATTATCGACAGCTATTGCCGGAGTCCGTCGAGCATGAACTGCGTCTAGATAGTGCGGAGATCGTCGAGGTCGTCCGCCGTGTGAGCCTGCTGGCCCAGAAGAATGCGCCGCTGCGGTTGGGCTTCACCGAGGGGGAGCTGACGGTTTCAGCGCAGACTCCCGATGTCGGAGAGGCCAGCGAGAGCTTGCCGGTACCGTTCAGTGGCGAGCCGGTGGAGATCGGCTTCAACCCGGAGTTCCTCCGCGACGGCCTGGAAAGCGTGGAGTCAGAGCAGCTGGTCCTCAAGCTGATCAGCCCGCTGCGTCCAGGTCTGATCGAGTCCCCCGAGGCCGGCGAGTTTGTGTACCTCATCATGCCGATCCGCTTGAACACTTGAGGTCCCGGCATGCAAGTGCTCGCCGTGCAGCTGCGCGACTTTCGCACCTACGCTCGCGCTGAAGCGCAAATCGGGGACGGGCTGACGGTCGTGCACGGTCCTAACGGAGCGGGCAAGTCCAATTTGCTCGAGGCGTTGTACTTCGGCTGTACCGGACACTCCCAGCGCACGCGCAACGAGCGTGAGCTGGTGCGCTTTGGAGCCCAGACGACACGAGTAGTGGTCTCCCTGCGCGAGCATGACAGGCCACACGAGCTTACGGTCGGCTTCCAGCCGGGCTCGCCAAAGCACATGACCGTCGACGGGGCGCCGGTGGAGCGACTGACCGACACAGAGCAGCGGCCGCTGGTGAGCGTGTTCTCGCCGGATCGTCTGGACTTGATCAAGGGCCCGCCGACTCTTCGCCGGGCGCATCTTGACCAACTCGTGGCGGCGCTATGGTCTGCGCGCGCGGCCACCCGCCTCGACTATTCACGAGCGTTGTCACAACGTAATGCCTTGATCGCGGGAATCCGCGCCTCTCGTTCCTCGCGCGCGACGCTTCCGAGTTGGGACGCCGAGCTCGCACGCCACGCGATCGCGTTGCGCGACGATCGCTCAGAGGTCGCCCAGCTGCTCTCCGAGCCGTTCATCGAGCGCGCAAAGCAACTTGGCCTGAGCGGCGACTGCGCTCTCCAGTACAGACCTCGTTCAAAGGCGTCCAACGTCGACGAGTTCGTATCAGAGTTGCAGGAGCGCCTACCCCGCGACATCGAGCGCGGCTTCTGCACTCACGGACCGCACCGCGACGAGTTGGCGTTCGTCCGCGACGGGCGTGAGCTGCGCTCCTACGGTTCGCAAGGCGAGCAGCGACTTGCACTGCTCGCACTGCTGTTGGCTGAGCGCTCGGTTCTAGCCCACGAGCGCGATCGGCTCCCGCTGATGTTGCTCGACGACGTCATGAGCGAGCTCGACTCGACCCGCCGCGAACTGCTGGCAGCGGAGTTGGGCGGTGGCGGCCAAAGCTTGATCGCAACCACGGACCTATCCCACGTGCCGGGAGCCACCGGTCCCGCGGTGACGCGTCTGCGGATTTCCGGCGGCGCGATCATGCAGGAGGCGCTGGCGGCATGAAGCGTCGTGCGCCGCGGCCGGTGGCGTTGGCCATTCAGGGACTTGCGGGTGATCTTGAACCTGCCGTGCCGCTCGCGAGGGTGCAGCGGGTCTGGCGCCAGGCGGTCGGAGAGGTGATCGCCGCCGCCGGCGAGCCGACGGCGGAGCGACACGGTGTCCTGACGGTGACCTGCTCAGATGCCGTTTGGTCGGCGGAGCTGGAGATGATGAGTGGGCAGCTGGCTGAGCAGCTGAATACCACCCTCGGCGAGCCGCTGATAACGAAGCTTCGCTGCCGAACCGGATAAGTTCGTCGGTCTAGCGAGCATCGTCCGGCCAGGCTTCCGACCTTGGCTCCTCTGGGCTCCACTTACGGCGCTAATCTGGCTTGTTTGCAGGCGTTTTTCAGCGTTCTACGCCCAAGTTCCGGGTAGTGCCTGTGCTATCATTCATCAAACAGATTTCCCGCCCCGGACCGAGGTGCAGGACACCCGGATCCGGGGCGTTTTCACATCATCGGAGGATCATTGGCGGACGACACATCGAGCTCGCGCAGCTCACAGACGGATACGACGCCCGGTAAGGGTTCCACAGCTGGCGACGCCAGCTACGACGCGCAAGACATAACCGTGCTTGAGGGCCTGGAGGCGGTACGCAAGCGCCCGGGCATGTACATCGGCTCCACCGGAGTAATGGGTCTGCACCACCTTGTCTACGAGGTTGTGGACAACTCTGTGGACGAGGCGCTCGCCGGCTTCTGCAGCGAGGTGTCGGTGATGATCCATCCCGACAACTCGATCACCGTGGTCGACGACGGCCGTGGTATTCCGGTTGCGATGCACGAGAAGGAGGGCCGACCCGCGCTCGAGGTCGTGCTGACCGTCCTTCACTCAGGCGGGAAGTTCGGGGACGGTGGTGGCTACAAGGTCTCCGGCGGACTGCACGGTGTCGGGGTGTCCGTGGTCAACGCGCTTTCTGAACGCCTGCAGGTAGAGGTGCGCCGCGATGGGCACGTGTTCACACAGGAATATTCGCGAGGAGCGCCCCAGCACGAGCTCAAGTGCGGCGCCAAGCTCGCGGCCGCGGAGAAGACGGGAACCATCATCACGTTTCTGCCCGATCCCGATATCTTCGAGACGCTCGATTTCGACTTCCACACGCTCGAGGAGCGCCTGCGCGAGACGGCCTTTCTCACACGTGGACTGAAGATATCGATCTCCGACGAGCGTGGCGAGGGGCACTCCGCCGAATTCCAATACGACGGCGGCATCGAGGACTTCGTCGCCTACCTCAACGAGAACAAGGACACGGTCCACCGCAAGGTCGTGTTCTTCGCGGCCGAGGGCGATGAAGGCGCCGTCGAGGTGGCGATGCAGTGGAACTCCTCGTACCAGGAGTCGATTCACTCGTTTGCCAACAACATCAGCACGCGCGAGGGCGGCTCGCACATGTCCGGCTTCCGCTCGGCGCTGACGCGAACGCTGAACAAGTACGCGCGCGACCACGGGCTGCTCAAGGAGAAAGAGGACAACCTCTCGGGCGAGGATGTGCGCGAGGGACTGACCGCGGTGATCTCCGTGAAGCTGCGCGACCCGCAGTTCGAGGGTCAGACCAAGACCAAGCTAGGCAACCCGGGGATGGCAGGCTTCGTGGAGTCGATCGTCAACACCGGTCTGGGCGAGTTCCTGGAGGAGAACCCGAGCGAGGCGCGAGCTGTGATTCTCAAGGCGGTCCAGGCCCAACGCGCCCGCGATGCCGCCCGCAAGGCGCGCGACCTGACCAGGCGAAAGTCGGCGCTCGAGAACTCGACACTGCCGGGCAAGCTCGCCGACTGCTCGGTCAAGGATCCGAGCCTCGCCGAGCTGTTCGTGGTGGAGGGCGACTCCGCCGGCGGCTCGGCCAAGCAGGGGCGCGACCGCAACACGCAGGCCGTGCTGCCGCTGAGGGGCAAGATCCTCAACGTCGAGAAGTCACGGATCGACAAGGTGCTGCAGAACACCGAGATCCAGGCGCTGATCACGGCAATTGGGACGGGCGTGCGCGACGAGTTCAACATCGAGAACGCTCGCTACCACAAGGTCATCCTGATGACTGACGCCGACGTCGATGGCGCTCACATCCGGACGCTTGCGCTGACGTTGCTGTTCCGCGAGATGCAGGAGCTGATCGAGGCCGGCTACGTCTACATCGCCAAGCCTCCGCTTTACAAGATCAAGCAGGGGAGCAAGGAGCGTTACATCGAGAAGGAGCACGAGCTCGAGGACATTCTGCTCGCCGACAAGTGGGAGAAGCTCGACGTGTTCGACCGCCACGGCAGCCAGTTCAAGCTGACCGAGGCGCGTTGGCAGAAATTCGTGCGGCTGCTCAAGCAATATGAGGGATGGGCATCCTCGCTCCGCGCCGTTCACGGTCACGAGATGGTGCAATTCCTGGAGGAGTCCTCGCTGCTCGGTGAGCAGGTGATGAGCGCTGACGCCGCCGTGAAGTTGCTTTCACGTGAGGGCTTGGAGGGCGAGACGCATGCCACCGAGCTTGTCGGTCAGGACGAGCAGGAGTTGCGGGTAAAGGCAACCGAGACTCGCACCGGTTTCGCACGCACCCATCGTCTGAGGCGGGGCCTGTTCGAGTCCCAGGAGTACCGGCAATTGGCGGCTGTGCATGCTCAGCTGATTGACTTGGCCGGCACCCCTGCTTTTGAGGTGAGCCTTGGCGATGTAGGAGACACGGCACCGTCGTTTGAGGCACTGCGCGACTCGGTTATGACGGTGGCGCAGAAGGGCGTCAAGCTGCAGCGCTTCAAGGGACTCGGCGAGATGAACGCCGAGCAGTTGGCCGAAACAACGATGGATCCGGCCAGCCGCACGCTCGCACAAGTGACGCTCGAGGATGCCGCTGCCGCCGACAGAATCTTCTCGATGCTGATGGGCGACCAGGTCGAGCCACGTCGCGCGTTCATCGAAGACAATGCCCGCGCGGTCGCCAATCTCGATGTCTGAGGGGGTGAGTCGCGATAGCCACGCCTGAGACCCTCAGCGGGGGGAACATCGAACCGCGCGCGCTCGAGGAGGAGATGCGCACCGCGTATCTGGACTACGCGATGTCGGTGATCGTTGGCCGCGCGCTCCCGGACGTGCGCGATGGACTGAAGCCGGTGCACAGACGGGTTCTGTATGCGATGAACGAGCTGGGTCTCGGCCCGACTCGCTCCTACGCCAAGTGCGCCAAGATCGTCGGAGAGGTGATGGGCAACTATCACCCGCACGGCGACTCAGCCATCTACGACACGCTCGTGCGCATGGCCCAGAACTTCTCGATGCGCTATGAGCTCGTTGACGGCCAGGGCAACTTCGGCTCCGTTGACGATGACCCGGCGGCTGCCATGAGGTACACGGAGGCCCGCCTCGCACGCATCGCCACCGAGATGCTGCGCGATCTGGACATGGACACGGTCGACTTCGCGCCCAACTACGACGGCTCGCGCCAGGAGCCGCTGGTGCTGCCAGCGCGCTTCCCGAATCTGCTCGTCAACGGCTCCTCTGGGATCGCGGTCGGGATGGCAACGAACATACCCCCGCACAATCTGCGCGAGGTGATCGCCGCGACGATCGCCTACATCGACGATCACGACATCGACGTAGCGGGGCTGATGGCCCACGTAAAGGGGCCGGACTTCCCCACCGGTGGGATCATCCTCGGCCACGCTGGCATCCGCGATGCCTATGAGACCGGCAAAGGGCGTGTGCGCGTCCAGGCCAAGGCGCATATCGAGCCGCTAAAGCAGGGCAAGGAGGCAATAGTTGTCACCGAGCTCCCCTTCATGGTCAAGAAGGGGGGTGAGGGCGGGCTGATCCAGAAGATCGCCGACCTTGTGCACGAGAAGAAGATCCCTGAGATCTCAGACCTCCGCGACGAGTCCGACAAGCGCGGTATGCGCCTTGTGATTGAGCTCAAGCGCGACGTGATTCCAAAGGTGGCGCTGAACAAGCTCTACAAGCACACCTCGATGCAGAGCACCTTCGGCGTGAACATGGTCGCGCTGGTCGACAACGTGCCGCGCACGCTTGACCTGCGCGCCGTAATTCACAACTACGTTGCCCACCAGCGCGAGGTGATCGTCAGACGCACCAAGCACGAGCTTTCCGAGAAGGAGGCCCGCGCGCACATCCTCGAGGGGCTATTGATCGCGCTTGACAACCTCGACGCGATCATCGAACTGATCCGTGCATCGCGCGATCGCGAAGCTGCTCGCGAACAGCTGGTGGAGCGTTTCGGGCTGAGCCCGATCCAGGCCACGGCCATCCTCGACCTGCGCCTATCCCAACTGACGGCGCTTGAGGCCGACGCGATCAAGCAGGAGCACGCCGATGTAACCGAGCGGATCGCCGAGTTGCGCGCGATCCTCGGCGATGAGAGCCGCGTGCTCTCCGTGATCAAGGAGGAGCTAACCGAGATCGGCGAGCGCTTCGGCGACGAGCGACGGACCGACATCAGCCACTCCGAGGATGAGATCGACATCGAGGACCTGATCGCCGACCAGCAGATGGTGATCACGATCACCAACACTGGCTACATCAAGTCGCTGCCACTTACGACCTACCGCCAACAGCACCGCGGTGGGCGTGGGATCACCGGGATGGACATGAAGGATGGCGACTTCATCGAGCACCTGTTCATCTGCTCGACGCACGACTACCTGCTGTTCTTCACCAACCGCGGCAAGGTCTACCGCTCGAAGGTCTACGAGCTACCCGAGGCCTCACGCACCGCCAAGGGCCGAGCGCTCGTGAACGTGCTGCCGCTGCGAGAGGGAGAGCGCGTGCAGGCGGTGCTCTCCACACGCGACTTCACCGAGACCAAGTATCTGGTCTTCGCGACACGCAAAGGCACCATCAAGAAGACCGAGCTGCTGGCCTACAACACGCCGATCAAGGCCGACGGCATCATCGCGATCAACATCCGCGACGATGACGAGCTGCTGGCGGTGCGCGCGATCGACGAGGGCGATGAGGTGATCATGGTCTCACGCGCGGGACTGACCGTCCGCTTCGCCGAGTCCGACGCCCGCTCGATGGGACGCGACACGACCGGTGTGCGCGGGATGGATGTGGGAGATGGCGGCGAGGTGATCGCCATGGACGTCGCCCGTGACGACATGGATCTACTTGTCGTGACCGAGAACGGCTATGGCAAGCGCACTCAGATCGCTCAGTACCGCAAGACCAACCGCGGCGCCAAGGGCGTCAAGACGATCGGCTTGACTGAGCGCAAGGGCCGTCTTGCCGGCGCCCTCGTCGTGCGAGAGCACCATGAGCTTGTCTTCATCAGCGTCGGCGGGATGGTCCAGCGGACCTCTGCGGCCGGTATTTCTCAGCAGGGTCGCTCAGCCACGGGCGTGCGTGTAATGAACCTCAAGGACGACGACGCGGTCAGCGCGGTAGCGCTAGTTGTCGAAGGCGGCGACGAGGAGGAGATCGTCGAGAGCTCGCAGGAGCCGCTGCCGCTTGACGGGGCGCCGTCTCAGCCAACGGCGAACTAGAACGAGCCGGTCCATACCGTCAGCGATGTCCGCTACATTGCTAGGACCAGAGAAAGGAGGTGGTCCTACGTTGACTGACAGTATTTGCGGGACTCTGGAGGTGGCCGGCCGTTAGGCCGAATCGCTCGGCTGGACCCGCCTAGCGGAATCCAACCGGACCACCACCGCGAAGGTCGTCGGACATTGTCCCTCCGACCCGCTGCGCAAGCGCGTTGCCTCGGGCAGGCGTTAGCGAGCAAAGCCGACGCGGTCGTGTCCAGCACAGTTCAGAGCGGAGGGCGCCTGGTCGAAGGCGCCCTCCGTCGTTAAGCCACCGGTCATTGCGGGCGCGCGAGTGTCCGCCGATCGAGGCCGGGCTTGCCTCGACTTCTCAGGCTGCGGCCGGCAGATACTGACGCCACGCCGCGGGGATCGACGGGCTGGCCACGTGGATGAAGATCTCCGCACGCGGTGTACGCGGCTTGTGGCGCGGGTGCATGCCCGCCTGGCGCGGCAGCATGTCGCCCTTGCGGCGATTGCAGGGAGCGCACGACGCGACAATGTTCTCCCAACTCGAGCTGCCGCCCTTGGATCTCGGAATCACATGGTCGACCGTCAGGTTCGAGCGCGAGCCGCAGTACTGGCAGGTCCAGCCGTCACGCGCAAAGACCGCGCGCCGAGTGATCTTGCGCCGGTGCGTGTCGCGTGGCACATGCACGTAGGTCATCAGTCGGATCACCACCGGCCGCGCAAGCGTCGAGGTCTCCGAGTGCAGTTCGGCCAGCCCCCGCTCGATCAGCTCGGCCTTCTCCTTGAGCAGCAGCACAACCGCGCGCCGCACCGAACACACGTTGATCGGCTCGTAGGTCGCGTTGAGGACGAGCACCCGACCACCCGTCGTCGTAGTCGACGACGAGTTAGGTCCGTGCCGCTGGTGCTCTGCGGGCGGCACGGACCCCATTGGCTCTGTGGGGGCCATGCTTTCCATGTTCCGCGCCGGAGTGTAG
>DASTPN010000166.1:0-10771 GCA_035719985.1 Solirubrobacteraceae bacterium
TCCACTGCCGTATGCCCTGCCGAACAGACGCCGAACGCGCTCGCGTCCGTGAACGGTGGGCAGACCAACGTTTTCGTAGACCACGTCAACCGCCAGTAGCGCCACCGCCTCGTCGAGATCCCCGCTACGCAGGAACTCCAGGAAGCGCTCGACCACAGGTATGGGCGACGAGTCGACTCCTGGCCGGTCCACAGAGATCACGTCGGGTCTACTTGCCGGCTCGACCATTAGCTCAACCCTCCCCGATCTCCGCCGCCCGCCGCATCATCTCCTCCTCGGAGATGTCCTCGACATGCGTGGCCACGTTCCAGCGGTGGCCGTATGGATCCTCGAACTGCCCGGAGCGATCCCCATAGAACTGATCCTCGACTGCTCGCAGTGGCTTGGCTCCAGCTTGGACCGCCCGCTCAAAGGCGGCGTCCGCGTCCTCGAGGTAGACGTGAATCGTGATAGGCGTGCCTCCGACTGACTTCGGGCCTTCGATGTTCATCCCCGGGTTCTCGTCGGCAAGCATGATCACGGCCTCGCCGATTTGCAGCTCGGCGTGACCGACTCTGCCGTTGGGTCCATCGAGGCGCATGCGCTCGGTGGCGCCGAGCACGCCCTTATAGAACTCGATTGCCTCGTTTGCGCCATCGACGATCAGATAGGGCATCACCTGCGGGTAGTCGTCGGGGATCGGCTTAGCCATCGCACTGCCCTCCTTAGACGTTTTGCTTGAAGCGGGCGACGGGAATCGAACCCGCCCTAAAAGCTTGGAAGGCTTTTGTGCAACCACAACACTTCGCCCGCGTGGAGCCTCCAATCGTACCGTCCCAAGCGCCCTCTAAGGTACTCGTGTGCGCCTCAGAGCCCTGCCTCTGCTGCTCGTGCTCACCGCCGCTGACTACGCGCTGTGGGACTGGTCGATCGCTGACGGCCACGACATCGTCTCGCTAATCGCCGGGTTGACCCTCCTCCCGCTAGCTGCAGCCGCGCTCGCCCTGCTCGCTCTCGGCGCGGCACGACTGCTTGGCTTCGTGCTCGCACGCCCCGCCGCTCACCGACGCCCCACCGCCGCGCCTGCGGCCACCCCAAAGTCAGCTGAGACGCCCTCTCACGAGCAACAAACCTCGCGGCGGCTGGCCGCCTGAGCTTGCGTATCTCAAGGCTGCTAACGGGCTCCAAGCGGGGCAGGATCGCGCTCGCGGGTGGGCTCGCCGCGCTCCTGATCGCCGCGCTGGCACTCGGCGTCTACCTGTACGAGAAGCACCGCACCGGCAGCGTCTATCACCCAAACGCCCCCTTCACCCAGCAATCCGTGGCGCCCCCGCCTCCCGCCAAGCCGGTGAAGGTCTTCAGCTGGCCCCTGTACGGCTACACGAAGAACCACACCCGCTTCTTCGCCGCCTCCAGCCGCGTGCGCCCGCCATTCCACAAGCTGTGGGTGCACACCGGCGGCGCCCTACTCGAGTTCCCGGCTGTCCTCTACGGCGACCGTCTGTTCCAGCTCGGCGATGACGCGGTGCTGCACGCGATCGACAAGCGCACCGGCAAGGACCTGTGGAGCCGCAAGCTCGGCGCGCTGTCGGCCTCCACGCCCGCTGTCAGCTCGAACACCGTCTACACCACCATTCTCGAGCGTGGGCCCAACTCACGCAACGGGCGCGTCGTGGCGATGAACACCGCCAACGGCCACTTTCGCTGGGCACGGCCGCTGCCCAGCCGCACCGAGTCCTCCCCCCTGCTCGACAAAGGGCTGCTGATCTTCGGCAGCGAAAACGGCACCGTCTACGCCCTGAGCGCCCGCACGGGCCACCCGGTCTGGACCTACCACGCCTCCGGCGCGGTCAAGGCTAGCCCGAGCGCGTCAAACGGCATCCTCTACTTCGGCGACTACTCCGGCCATCTCCAGGCGATCTCCGAGCGCAACGGGCGTCGCATCTGGCGCAGCGGCTCAGGCGGCGCGCTGCTCGGCAGCGGCACCTTCTACTCCACTGCCTCGGTCATCTACGGACGCGTCTACCTCGGCAACACCGACGGGCGCGTGTACGCCTATGACGCCTCCAGCGGCAAACTCGACTGGGCGGTGCAGACGGGCGCCTACGTCTACTCCTCCCCCGCCGTCGCCAACGCCCCGGGTCTGGGCCCCACCATCTACTCAGGCTCCTACGACGGCAGCTTCCGCGCCATCAATGCCCGCTCTGGCCACGTGCAGTGGACCTTTCACGCCGGCGGCAAGATTTCGGGCTCGGCCACGATCATCGGCAACATCGTCTACTTCTCAGACCTCGGCACGCACCGCACCTATGGCCTTGGCATCTCCACGGGTCGCGTCGCCTTCAGCGAAGACACCGGCGCCTTCGACCCGGTCATCAGCGACGGTCACAACCTCTATATGAGCGGCTATACCGCGTTGTTCGCGCTAGCTCCGGGTAGTCAGCTGGCACACCGTAATACGGCCGCGACAGCGGCCGCCATCCCTAAGAAGAACAGCCGCTCGAGAGCCCGAGCGCACGTGCGAGCGAGAAGCGTGTCGAGACGCGCACAACACCGGCGCTCTTAGCGCTCACCGCCGTCCAGCCGCCGTCTGCTTCGCTCACGCACCCACCCGCCGAGGGCGCCCAGTAGCGCGTATAGCGCACCCGCACGAGCGAGCGCCCGGGGCGCGCGAAGTGCAACGCGAACGAGTCGTGCCCGAGCGCGATCAGCGCCGCCGGCGCGGAGGCAAACGGCGCCGACCCAAGCACGGCGAACACGCGCCAGTGTGCTGTACGCAGCACTTCGCGCAGGAAGGTTTGGCCGTGGCGGATCAGCGCGGCCTCCTGGTCGCTTGACCCATCCAGGCGCACGTCTGGCAGCGCCACGTAGCTGACGGCGTCTTCGTGCAGCCAGCGTGCGTAGCGGGCGGGTGTCAGCGTGCTGCCGAAGAACAGGGGGTCGTACTTGGTGTCGAGCTGGCGCTCCCATCCACGTGCGAGCGGCTGATCTGGTGCGACCAGGGCCGCCTCCCAATGTGAATGAGTGAAGGGAATCTCAACGCGCACGAGTGGCCCGCCGTGGCTAGCAAGGAAGCGCTGCAGCGGGCGGTAGTAGGCCACGCTGGTCGAAGGATCGCCGCTGACGCCGGAGCTCTCGCGCACCGGCCCCCAACCGGTCCAGATCAGGATGACCGCCACGGCCGCGATCGTGAGCGTCGCCGGCCTGCCATTGCTGCGTAGGCCGGCACGCGCCAATGCGCATACGAGCAGCGGGGCGGCGAGCAGAACCGCGTAACGATCGATGTTGCTGCCCATCGGCGCCGGCACGATCGAGACCAATACAGCGAACAGATATACGAGCGCCCCGATGCGTAGCGTTCGCTCGCCGCGCGGCAGCGCGTATATGAATGCGAGTACCACGCCCACGTTGGCAACGATCGAGCTGAGCGCAAACGGCTCCCAGCCACCCTCCGGGAACAGAGCCTCCAGCGGCAGCACGACAAGCAGGACCGGCGCCACCAGCACCAACGCGGATGGCGATCCAAGCGCCAGCAGCGTGCCGCGGCAAGCCCAGAGCCCCCCACTCTCGCGCTCTACCGAGCCCGTACCCTGAGCGATAGCCCAGCTAACGGCGGCCAGCGCCAGCAGCAGCCCGGCGACGGGACTGGTCGCCGCGCATACCGCGGTCAGGGCAGCCGCCAACCACGGCTTGCGCCGCACAACCGCGAGCACGGCCAGCATCGCGAAGCTCACACCGAGCGCGAACGTGAGCCGCCCGATCCACAGGTCGCCGGCAGCGGCGATCGCAAAGCAGACGGCCCCCCAGCGCGCTCGCGGCCCGTAGATCGGAACCACGATGCGCTCGAACGCGACCGTCGAGACGAGCACCGCCAGCGCTCCGACGACACGCATCCCCAGCGCCAACGCCAGCCACGGGAAGATTAGGCTGTAACCCGGCAAGTGGTGCCCGGCGTACCAATTGTTGTCCCACAGCGTGAACCCGTAGCGCGCGAACAGCGTCTCGCGATAGCTCTGCGCGGCCAGATCCGGCGAGCGCGGATCGACCAGCAGCCAGGCGCCGGCCAGCACGCACGCCAGCAGCAGCGCGGGTGTGATCCAGCGGGAGAGCGGCCAAGCGCGGATGCGCGCCAGAGAGGACGGGCGCTCGCTGACGGCGTGAGCCTCCACTGCCGCCAGTATTGCGAAGTAGCCGGGACCCGGTGTGCTACCGGCACCGGGTCCCAGCTTCCCGTGCGATCGACTCTCAGTGACGAATCGCGCGGTTGTTCAGTCACTTCAACCCTCCAGCGATCGGGAAGTAGCGTTGCGCGCGACGGGCTCAGGTAGCCGATAATCAGCGCCGATGGGAACCTCTGCCAGCCCCAAGCGCCGACGGCTGCCGCGCGCGGCGTGCGCGCTCACGCTGCTAGCCCTCGGCCTGTTTGCCGCCGGCTGCGGCACGACCGAACATCCGCCGCCGCTCAGCGAGGCGGCGCTGGTGGAAGCGCAGACCTTCCCCTACTACCCCATCTACTGGGTCGGCCCGCGCTTCGAAGGCCGGCCGCTGGCGGCCGTCGACGGCACCAAGAGCTACAGCACCACGATCGGCGACAGCGTCTACTACGGCGACTGTGTCAACAACAAGGGCCTACTCGGCGGCGGTGGCAGCTGCCGGCTGCCGCTGCAGGTGACGACGGTGATCTACCGCCGCCACTCAAATGCTCCGCTGGGACCGCAGAGCAACACACTGATTCGCGGCGTTCCGGCGGTGATCTACGACGAAGGCAGCTCGATCGAGATGTACACCGGCCGCACCTCGATCGACATCTTCTCTGACACGCCCGCCGGCGCCCTGCACGCCGCGCAAGCGGTGCGTACACTGAACGCCCCCGGCACCGACAGCGGCGAACTGCCGCCGCCCGTGTTCTGCCCCGGCCTGTGGGGTCCGGCCTCGGCTCAGATCCAGGAAGTCCTGCATAGCCTTCCCGGCAGCCCGTGTCAGAAGGCCGCCGCCGCGCTGGCGGCAGCCGAACGGCTGACCGAAAAAACAACCACGCGCATCCCGCCGCTCGGCAGCACGGGCCCCACCGGCCCAACGGGTCCGACGGGTGCCACCGCTCCCACCCGCAAGAGACGGTCCACCCGTCACGGCCGGGCCCCGCGCTAGCCAGCGCCCTCGGGCGCCGCGCCGTCGGCGGAGGGGCCGACCGGCTCGCCGATCTCCGGGCGCAGGCTGAAGAACGCCACCGAGCCGATCAGCGCCGGCAGCCACAGCGAGATCGCCCTGTAGGTGACGACGGCGGCGAGCACCGCCGAGACGGGACGCACGTGAAAGAGCACGAGCATCCCGATCAACCCCCCTTCGACAGCGACAAGCCCTGCCGGGATCGGGATCGAGTTACCCATCAAGCCGACCAGATAAGCCATTGCCACCGCCCAGAATGCAGGCGTCGGACCGAAGGCGAGCAGACACACGTACAACACGAGCACGTCGAACAGGCAGTAGGCGATCGCTCCCAGCAGCCGCCACTCGCGTTTACCGATCAACGCCAGCGCGTCGCGGACACCATCGCTGATCGCCACCAGTGCGACATGGATGCGCCCATTGCTCAGCCGACCGCGCGAGGCCAGCCGGCCGGCAAGGACGGCGGCGGCAAGCGTGGCCACGATCACGACAATCGCCAGCGCCGCCGGCAACAGCGTGAGCAGAGGGTCCTGCGAGCCCGGCAGCAGACCCAGCCACATGGGTATGCCGATCAGCGCAACCAGGCTGACGTTCACGGCGCTCGTGAGCACGAACATCAAGACAGAGCGCCGCGCGATCCGCTGCGTGGAGATGCCCTTGCTGTGCAACACCCAGGCGCCGAGCGCAATCCCGCCAAGGCCACTGATCGAGACAACCGAGTTGACCGCCAGCTCAGACAGCGACAGACGCCGCGAGAAGCCGCGCGCCATCTCGAATACCAGCTCGAACAGCACCACGTAGCCGGCGCAGGAAAGCAACTCGAAACCGATCCCAGCGCCAACCCAGGCGACGTTTGCGTCGGTGATCTTCTCGCCCGCCGCATGCAGGCCGGGGACGGCCAGCAGCAGCGCCGCCACCAGCGCGAAGAAGATCGCCAGGCTGATCAAACCGTTGCGCAGTCGCCGCGATTGACCGGCCATTTCGCCGTCGTCGATTCTTCGCATCCTCTTCGGCCTCGTTCTTAGTGTTCAAGCCGTCCCGCTAACGTCACCCTAGAACGCCGCCATGGCTGAGCACGCTCGCATACTCGTGGTCGACGACGAGCCCGCCGTGCAGCAGGCTCTCGCCCGCGCCCTTGCCCTCGAACGCTACGAGGTCGCCCTCTCCGCCGATGGCGGCGACGCGCTGGAGCGGATCGACGAGGGCTCCTATGACGTCGTCATCCTCGATGTCTCGATGCCGGTGCTCGACGGTCTTGAGGTATGCCGGCGTGTGCGCCTGGGCGGCGACCGCACCCCCGTGCTGATGCTGACCGCGCGCGAGCAGGTCGACGACCGCGTCGCCGGTCTTGACGCCGGCGCCGACGATTACCTGACCAAGCCGTTTGCGCTGCGCGAGCTGATGGCGCGCGTGCGGGCGCTGTTGCGCCGCACCGACGAGGCCGAGCAGGAGCAGACGCTGCGCTTCGCCGATCTACGCCTCGATCGCATGGCGCACGAGGCATGGCGTGGCGAGCGGCTGCTGGGCCTCACCCGAACCGAGTTCCTGTTGCTGGAGCTGTTCCTGCGCCACCCCCGACAGGTACTGACGCGCTCGATCATCTTCGAAGCGGTTTGGGGCTATGACTTCGGCGCCAGCTCCAACTCGCTCGGCGTCTACATGGGCTACCTGCGCCGCAAGACCGAGTCAGACGGCGAGCCGCGGCTGCTTCACACCGTGCGCGGCGTCGGCTATGTGCTGCGCGAGCGCTCCTCGTGAGCTTTCGCCGCCGCATCACGCTTGCCGCCGCCGCCGCCGTCGCCGTCGCCGTCGTGCTCGCGTCCATGCTCACCTATCTGCTCGCCTCTCACCAATTGCACAAACAGGTCGACGAACAGCTGCGCTCGCGCTCGGTCGGCTTGCGCTTCATCGCCCGCGCGACGGGCGGCGCGCCCAGCGAACAGGAAGAGCGCCGGCTGGTCGAAGCGCTGAAGGGATCCGGCGGCGGAACCGTGCTGAGACGACTGCACAGAGGAGCGATCCCAGACCTGTTCGTCGCTCCCGGCGGTGCCACGCTGAGCGCGCCCGGCAAGAGCCCGTTTGGCAACCTCACCCCCCACCCCGACCAGGTTCGCGGCTACCAGCAGCTCGTCAGCTCGAGCGGCAAGGTCCTGTTTCGCTCCTCGCCCAAC
Organism: Solirubrobacteraceae bacterium; assembly: GCA_035719985.1. Classification (GTDB taxonomy): domain Bacteria; phylum Actinomycetota; class Thermoleophilia; order Solirubrobacterales; family Solirubrobacteraceae; genus Palsa-744. Next base: position 7,317 of record DASTPN010000166.1, read on the forward strand.
GTCACCTTGCCAGTGGATGCGGCGACGATCCACCTGGCCGCGAAGGGCGGCAACGCCTTCTACCGCAACGCCAACACAAGCGACACGCATCTGCGCGTCCTCGCCGAGCCATTGCGCAGCGGCTACGCCCTGCAGTTGGCGCAGCCGCTGACGAGCGTCGATCGCATCCTGCATCGCCTGCGCATCATCCTCGTGCTGCTCGATATCGGCGGTGTGGCGCTGGCGGCCCTGCTCGGCCGGTTGGTGGCGGGAGCAGCGGTGGCGCCGCTCAAGCGCCTGACCGAGGCGACCGAGCACGTGCGCCGCACACAGGACCTCTCCGAGCGAATCGAGCCGGCAGGCGTTGACGAGATCGGCCATCTCGCCGAGGGTTTCAACACGATGCTCGACGCCCTGCAGGAGTCCGTCGGCGCGCTCGACGCCTCCGTTCACGCCCAACGCCAGCTCGTTGCCGATGCCTCACACGAGCTGCGCACGCCGGTCACCAGCCTGCGCACAAACATTGAAGTACTGCGCCAGCAGCCAACTATGGCGCTAGCCGACCGCAATCGCCTGCTCGATGACGTGGTCGAGCAGACCGAAGAGCTCACCGCCCTGATGAACGACCTGATCGAGCTCTCCCGCGGCGAGCAACCGGCAGGCGAACGCGAGGACGTGCGCCTGGACCTGGTCGTGCAGGAGGCGATCGAGCGCGCGCACCGCCACTCGCCGCAAATGCAGTTCGAGGTCCAGCTGGCCCCGCTACTGATCAGCGGCGCCCCACAGCGCCTGGCGCGTGCGATCAACAACCTGATCGACAACGCCATCGCCTACACGCCTGCGGGGAGCCAGGTGGAGATCGACCTGCATAGCACAGAGCTAACCGTCCGCGACCACGGCCTCGGCATCGCCGAGCGAGATCTCCCCCACGTCTTCGACCGCTTCTACCGAGGCGCAGAGGCCAGAGGCCGCCCCGGATCGGGCCTGGGCCTGGCGATCGTGCGACAGGTGGCAGAACAGCACGGCGGCTCGGTCCGCGCGGAGCGCGCGCCGGGCGGGGGAACGCTGATGCGGCTGTCGTTGCCAGGGACGGAGGCGGTTGATCCGCTTGAGTCCTCAGAGCCGGACCTGGCCGCACGCGCGTAGTTCCTGGCCTCGGCCCGAAACGCCGCCGGCGTCAACCCGTAGCGGCGGCGAAACGCCTTCGCGAAGTGCGGTGGCTGGCGATAGCCGACCAGCCGGGCCACATCGCGCACCGGGATCGCCGGCTGCTCTATCAGCAGCTGCGCGGCGGCTCGCATTCGCCGCGTCAGCAGGTCCTCACGGAAGGTCGTCTGCCCAAACTGGGCATAGGCGCGCGTCACTTGCCGTGGTGAGCTGGCGAGAGCGCGCGCGACACGTTCGAGTGTCAGTGGGTGGCGATAGTGGCGAGCAATCGTCGCGCGCGCCAGCAGATACAGGCGACGGCGCTCGTCAAGTGTTGAGGGGCGCATGTGTCCTTATCCGACGCGCACGGCGGAGCGGGACGCTCCCCACAACACTCAAACCACAGGTACAGTCGGTGCTGACTCCCTGCTCAACCCGCGTAGCGCTTGGCCACCCGCTGCGCCGCATCGCGGTAGGTGCCGCCGAACAGCACCGCGTGCACCAACAGCGGCATCAGCTGCCACAACTCGACTCGCTCTTGCCAGCCCTCGGCCAGCGGCGCTATCTCCTCGTAGGCGGCGAAGACGCTCTCTGAGGGAGCGCCAAACAGCCGCAGCATCGCCAGGTCCACCTCGCGGTGGCCGCCATAGGCAGATGGATCGATCAACCACGGCCTTCCCTCGCTGTCAGCATGCACGTTGCCGTTCCACAGGTCACCGTGCAAGCGCGCCGGCGGCTCCGCCGGTCCAGCCAGCTCGAGCAACCGTTCACAGACACGCTCAACGGCCACGACACCTGCGTCAGACAATGCTCCTCGCTCTCGTGCGAGCCTGGCGAGGGGCAACAAGCGCCGTTGTGCGTAGAACGACGACCATTCCTCGGTGGGTCCGTTCGGCAGCCGCAAGGAGCCGATCCGAGCCTCGATCCCCAATCGCTCGCCGAAGCCGGGATCGCCGAAGCACGGGGCGCCCGCTCCGTGAACCAGCGCCAGCCCGCGCCCGAGCTCCTCCGCGCCCTCATGACTCAGGTGGCCCGGTGCCACCCACTCCAACACCAGATAGTCCTCCCCCACCTCGAGCACTGCCGGCACACGCAATGCTCCCGGCTCGCCCAGCCAGCGCAAAGCTTCGGCCTCCAGCGCGTACTCGCCCTCGCCGGCATCCGGCCGGGTCTTGACAAAGGCATCACGCCCGTCGAGGTTGACGTACCACGCTTCGTTAATGTCACCGCCGCCGACGCGCCGTGCGTCCCTGGCCGCGGCGGGCAGGCTCATGCCGGCTCGGACGCCCGCACCCGCGCGAGCAGCCCTTCGCAGGCCGCTTCGACTTGATCGAGCACGATCTCGAAACCGTTTGCGCCTTCGTAATAGGGGTCCGGAACATCGAGATCGCGCTCGCCCGCGCTGGCCGGATCGAACTCCCGCAGCAGGTGGATCTTCTCGCGTGACTGTTCGTCGGGTGCGATCCGCTCGAGATTGCTCATGTTCGACCGATCCATCGCCACAATCAGATCGAAGCGCTCGAAATCCTCCGCCGTCACCTGCCGCGCGACGCTCTCGAGCGCGATCCCGCGACTGCGCGCCGCCGCCCGAGCACGCGGGTCGGCCGACTCGCCGAGGTGCCAAGCACCGGTGCCAGCGGAGTCGAGCTCGATCTCATCCTCCAGCCCAGCCCGCTTAACCATGCCCACCATCACACCCTCCGCCGTCGGCGAGCGACAGATGTTGCCCAGGCAGACAAACAGGATCTTCACTCCTCGCCCAACTCCAAAACGGCTAGGAACGCCTCCTGGGGGACCTCGACGCGACCGACCTGCTTCATCCGCTTCTTGCCCTCCTTCTGTTTGGCAAGCAGCTTTTTCTTGCGCGTGATGTCGCCGCCGTAGCACCCCGCGATCACGTCCTTGCGGAACGCCTTGACGGTCTCGCGGGCGATGATGTGCGAGCCGATCGCCGCCTGGATCGGCACGTCGTACTGCTGGCGCGGGATCCGCTTGCGCAGCTTCTCGGTCAGCGTCCGCCCGATCTCATACGCCTTCTCGCGGTGCACGACCATCGACAGCGCGTCGACCGGGTCGCCCGCGAGCAGCACGTCGAGCTTGACGAGATCGGAGGGCTTCATGCCGGTGATCTCGTAGTCCAGCGACGCGTAGCCCTTGGTCCGCGACTTCAGCTGGTCGAAGAAGTCGAGCACGATTTCCGCCAGCGGCAGCTCGTAGCCGAGCTGCACGCGCTCGGGCGAGAGGTAGTGCATGCCCGAGTGCTCGCCGCGGCGCTCCTGGCAGAGCTCCATCACCGCGCCGACGAACTCTTTGGGGGCGATCACCGACGC
>DASTPN010000167.1:0-2518 GCA_035719985.1 Solirubrobacteraceae bacterium
TTGCGCAGCCATTCGACCTGAGCCGGGTGCTGTTCATTGCCACGGCCAACGTGCTCGACACCATCGCCGGTCCGTTGCGCGATCGCATGGAGATCATCGAGCTCAGTGGCTACACCGTGGAAGAGAAACTGCAGATTGCCAGGCGCTACCTGGTGGCGCGTCAGTTGAAGGCCAACGGACTCGAAACCTCGCACGTGAGCATCACCGATGCAGCACTGACACGTGTGATCAGTGAGTACACCCGCGAGTCAGGGGTTCGCAATCTCGAGCGTCAGATCGGTGCACTGTTGCGCAGCGCCGCCGTGCAGGTCGCCTCCGGCAAGGCATCCACGGTGTCCTTCGACGCGCCCGATATCGATGCCGTGCTCGGCGCTTCGCGCTTCGAAAGCGAGATCGCCAGCCGCACGAGCGTGCCGGGAGTCGCGACCGGACTCGCCTGGACTCCGGTGGGCGGAGACATCCTCTTCATCGAATCGGCGAGGTTACCGGGCAATGGCAAGCTCATCCTGACCGGCCAGCTCGGCGATGTCATGAAGGAGAGTGCCCAGGCGGCCCTCAGTCTGGTCAAGTCGCAGGCGGGTGAGCTCGGCATCGACGCCAGTGTGTTCGAGCACAGCGACATCCACGTGCATGTGCCTGCGGGAGCCATCCCCAAGGATGGCCCGAGCGCCGGCGTGGCCATGTTCGTCTCGCTCGCTTCACTCATGAAACGCCAGCCGGTTCGTCCCGATGTGGCAATGACCGGCGAGATCAGCCTGCGCGGGCTGGTCCTGCCGGTCGGCGGCATCAAGGAGAAAACCATCGCGGCGGCACGCGCCGGCATCAAGCGCGTCATCCTTCCGGCTCGCAATCGGCGCGATCTCGAAGATATTCCGCAGAGCACTCGTGACGCGCTGCAGTTCGTCTGGGTGGAGCGGGTCACGGACGCTCTGGCGGTTGCTCTCGCTGATGGGCCGCCTGTGGACGGCGAATCCGAGGTTGCCGAGCCAGAGCCCGCCGCGCCGGCCCGCAAACCGCGCCCGCGCCGGCAGCCGGCTTCAGGGCCTCCTCTTTAGGACGCCACCAACTCTCTCATGCGGATTCAATCGGTGGATGCAACGCCTAGACTCTCATCGTAGAGGGAGGGAGGTTGCATATGAAGTACCGGACGAGGATCCAGTACACCGAGGCCGACAAGGCCTTGATGTGGGAGCGCTGGCGAGAGGGCGAGTCGCTGCAGGCGATCGCTCAGCTATTCGATCGTAACCATTCCACGGTCGAAGGGATCCTGTCGAGAACCGGCGGCATACGCCCCTCGGCACGCTCTCGCTCGGTCTTGGCGCTGAAGCTGTCGGAACGCGAGGAGATCTCCCGCGGGGTGATGGCCGGACGGTCGATGCGTACGATGGCGCGCGCGTTGGGGCGGGCAGCGAGCACAGTGAGCCGCGAGATCGGTCGCAACGGCGGTCAGCGGGCATACCGCGCGAGCGAGGCAGATGAGTCGGCGTGGCAACGGGCCAGGCGGCCGAAGCGCTGTAAACTGGCACAGAACCGGACCCTGGCACGACTCGTGGCCGAGAAGCTGCGACTCGAGTGGTCGCCCTACCAGGTAGCCGGGTGGCTCAAGCGCACGTACCCGCAGGACGAGACGCGCCAGGTGTCCCACGAGACCATCTACCGCACGCTGTTCATCCAGGCCCGCGGAGCCTTGAAGAAGGAGCTGCTACAGCATCTGCGACGCACCCGCGTGATGCGCCGTTCTCGCCACCACACGCAGAAGACGCCCGATCATGGCCGGATCAAGCATACGGTGTCGATCCGCGAGCGGCCGGCGGAGGCTCAAGACCGGGCGGTGCCAGGTCACTGGGAAGGAGATCTGCTCTTCGGCAGCCACAACAGTCAGATCGCTACCTTGGTGGAGCGCCAGACCCGCTACCTCATGCTGGTGAGGGTGGCGAGCAAGGAGACCGAGACGGTGGTCGATGCGCTCATCGAGCAGGCCCGCAAACTGCCTCGTGAGCTCTACAAGTCACTGACTTGGGATCGCGGCAAAGAGATGGTGGACCATCAGCGCTTCTCGCTGGCGACGGACGTGCAGGTCTACTTCTGCGATCCCCAGCAGCCGTGGCAGCGCGGATCGAACGAGAACACCAACGGTCTGCTACGCCAGTACTTCCCAAAAGGGATGGACCTGGCGGATATTCACCAGAGCAAGCTCAATGCCATCGCTCGCCGGCTGAACGAACGGCCCCGAAAGACACTCGGCTTCGAAACACCGGCAGAACGATTTGGCCAATGCGTTGCGTCGATCGATTGAATCCGCAGTCGATAGCTGCCGCTGGTACCGAAGCGTCTCCGGCGGCCAACTCCGGCCACTCGCGCTGCGAGTTCAATTTTCCCGATAGCGGCCCTTCGGCGAGAGCGATTTGACTGCCGCATTGCGGCACGGGGTACCATTCACCGAACAGGGGCAGGTCACGCTCTTGAAAAGCGCTCCAGCGTGCACGACAACGAATAAGACCTGTTATATGCCCGTGAC
>DASTPN010000168.1:0-6470 GCA_035719985.1 Solirubrobacteraceae bacterium
TGTGCGTGTACATGGGGGCCGGCAGAGGGAGATACAAAGAAAACACTTGCGCGACGGCCGAAGCCGGAGGGCCGTGGGATTACATATTCAGAGAGCCCAGACCCGGCCTCACCGACAATCCACAGTGGTACGTTGACTCCAACGCCCTGCTCGAATCGAGCCAGAGCTACGAAATAACGGCAACCGCGAACGGCACCCAGACCTTTTCCGCAACCGGGCTAACCAAATTCAATATCACCTGCAAAACCGCCAAACTGGCGAGCGAAGCCAGGATCGTCGGGAGCGTCGCGCCGGCCGCCGGCACCTCGAAAGAGAAGATCGAATACGGAGAATGCGCACTCGAAGGAAAACTCGAATGCGAAATAAACGGCAAGACCGGGGTCAGCAAAGAAGCCAAAATAACTACCGCCAACCTGGCGGGCAAGCTCGCCTACAGCAGCGCGGCAAGCGCCGAAAAAGAAGAGGTCGAAGAAAGCTCTGTCTCCACATCCGATCTGCTGCTCAAACCAGCCGAAGGTTCGACGTTTGCGACCATTAAATTCGGTAAAGGCGGCTGCCCCTTGGAAACCACCTTCAACATCGAAGGCGAAGTGCTCTCCAAAGAGCTCGGCGAACCGGGGATCATGGCAACCACGCACGAAGTGGAACTACTGAAAGAAGGCACGTACTGGGAAGACAATTCAGAAAAAAAAGCTGTGTCCCATACCGTTGGCAAACTCAAAGGCCTGTTCGAATCGATCGGCCTCACAGGTAAGCTCGTCTTAGAAGTCAAAGGCGGCGAACCCTGGTTCATCACCAACTAATCAACCGCGACACGGCGGCCGGCGGTCTTGCAAGCCGCCCGCCGCCGTGGCCGGTAATGAGAAACAATTAAAGGGCTCGCCGCGTAGGCACGGACTGCGCGCCGCGTAGGGGCGGGACGCGCCTACAGGTCCCCATCGGCGCCGGTTATCAGCGTGCGAACCACGGCCTCGTAAACACCGCCGCCGTGGCCGGACTCGGCGATCCGCGCGTTCTCGTAGCGCGCCGCCTCTTCCCGGATCGATGGGTCGCGCTCGACGGCGTTGCCCACCAGCCAGAAACTGCCTACGTGCTGAGCGCAGGCGAGATCCTCGCGCGAGTCGCCGACGGCAAACGTCTCCGCACGCTCATAGCCGCGGACCTGCATGTGAAAGGCGACGGCGTTTGCCTTCGATGCGCCCACCGGGACCAGGTGGTAGCCGCGCACGTGCGGCAGTTCGGCCAACGCCGGCGAGCGGCGCTGCACGACGCCGTTGTCCACCAGCCGCAAGTGACCATGACCATGAGCCACAAGCAGCTCGTCGACCTCGGCGGCGTCGACCAGACCGCGGAACAGATGTGAGACCTCGCGATCGACGTGCCAGGGCTCGTGGTACTCGAGCCGACCCTGGTAGTGCGCGAGCAGCAACGCCGGTGCGCCCGAACCTTCGATCTGCTGGGCGATCGTCAGCTCTCCCGGGCGCATCTCGCCGGTCAGCCAATGCTCCTCGCCACCGGCCGGCGCGCTCGGGCGCATACCGCCCGCGCTGCCGGGCTCGGCTACCACGCCCGGGCCGAGCGAGCCGGCGCCCAGCACCACGCAGGCGCCCGCCTCGAAGATGTAGGAGCTCTGGCCGAGCAGGCGCGCGTCCTCGGCCACGGGGATACTGCGGCGACCTGACATCAACACGATCTCCACCTCGGCGCGCAGGCACGCCTCGATCGCACGCACTCCCTTGATCGAGATGTTGCCCTCGCCATCGTGCAGAAGCGATGCCGCTCGACCGAGCAGGGTGCCGTCGAGGTCGATGTACAGGCAGCGGATGCTCATCGGCGCGAGACACCGGCCAGTGGCGGGCGCTGCGCCGGTAGCTCGGGTAGCTCCGGGAGCGAGCCATCCTGGAGCCTGGCGAGCATCGTCGCGAGGATCGTACGCGCCATCTCGCTGAGCGCGGACAGCGGCTGGTGGCGGTTGTGGTGCACATCGAGATCTACCTGAGCGATCGCGTCAAGACCAGCGGCGCGCCAGACGTCGATCAGCATCGCTATCTCAACGCCGTAGCCGGTCGCGAAGGGCACCGCTTCAAGCAGCTCCCGTGTGGCCGCGACCTCGCCGGCAAGCGGTTGGCGCACCGCGCAGAGATCCGGGTAAAGCAACGACAGCGCCGGCCGGGCCATCAGGTGATTGACGCGCCCACCTCCCTCGGGCAGGGAGACGCCATCCTGCTCGAACGGGCGGCGGTAGTAGGCCTTGACGAAACTCACCCCCTGCTCGCACACGAGCGGCCCGAGCAGGCCGGCGGCAAAATGCTCCGAGAACCCCTCGCTGTCAGCGTCCAGGAACACGATCAGCTCACCAGAGAGGACCGGCAGCGCTCGCCACATAGCGTCGCCCTTGCCGAGCACGGGGCCGAACTCACTTGCCAACTCGTCCTCCTGCAGCACGCGAGCGCCGGCTCGCTCGGCGATCTGGGCGGTGCCGTCGCGAGAGGCAGCGTCCACGACGACGATCTCGTCGATCGCGCCAAGCTCACGCAGACGCGAAAGTGTCGTGACGATCTCGCCGACGGTGACCGCGCAGTCGCGGGCCGGCAGACAGACCGACACGCTGTGCTTGCGCTCGGCCGCTATCCGTCGCGGCGGGTAGAGCGAATGATGGAAGGTGCGCTCTCGCGCCCACTGCTCGGCCGCCGGGCTGCTCATGGGGCCCTACTATCGCAAGCCCATGAAGAGGAAGAACCCCCATCCCCTCAATCCTCATCCCGATCGGGATGAGGATTAGGGGTTCAGGAGATGAAGACGCGCACGATCGACCCGTGGACAGGCCTACTCGAGCAGGGGCGTGAGGACGGGCGTCTGGTGCGCGAGGCGCGCGAAGAACCCACCCGCGCCCGGCTCGTTGACATTCCCTCCGAACTGCATCCGGAAGTCCTTGCGGGGCTGCGACGCGCCGGGATCGAGCGGCTGTACACGCACCAAGCCGAGGCACTGCGCAGTGCTTGGGAGCGCACGACGATCGTCACCACCGGCACGGCATCGGGGAAGTCGCTGTGCTTCAACCTACCCACGCTGGACGCGCTGTGTGCCGACGCGTTCGCGCGCGCGCTGTACCTGTACCCGACAAAGGCACTCTCCCAGGACCAGGCCCGCGCGCTCGGCACCTTCGGGTTGAGCAAGCATGTGCGCCCAGCCATCTACGACGGCGACACTCCGCGCGAGGCCCGCGCCGACATCCGCCGCAAGGCCAACGTCGTGTTGACCAACCCCGACATGCTGCACGTCGGCATCCTGCCCAACCACTCCGCCTGGGAGCGCCTGTTCAGCCAGTTGCGGGTAGTGGTGATCGACGAGGCGCACGTCTACCGCGGCGTGTTCGGCTCACACGTGGCAAACGTCCTGCGCCGGCTGCTGCGAATCGCCGCCGCCTACGGCAGCGATGTGCGGGTGCTGCTCGCCTCGGCGACGATCGCCAACCCCGTCGAGCTGGCCGAACGACTGACAGGGCTGGAGGATGTCGGATTGGTCGACGACGACGGGTCGCCCACGCCGCGCCGGCAGATCGCGATGTGGAACCCGCCGCTCACTGACGAGGCGCTCGGTACGCGCCGCTCCGCGCTCGGCGAGGCGGGCGAGCTGCTGGCTCGACTGGTGCGCGAGGGCGGGCGCTGCATCTGCTTCATGAAGTCACGCAAGGGAGTGGAGCTGCTGGCGCGCATGGTGACCGAAGAGCTCGAGCGCACTCACCCAGAGTTGGCGCAGCGAGTCGCCGCCTACCGGGCGGGCTACACCCCGCAGCAGCGCCGCGAGCTGGAGGCGCGATTGACCAGTGGCGAGCTGCGAGCCGTGGTGACCACGGACGCGCTCGAACTGGGGATCGACATCGGTGAGCTCGACGCCTCGGTCGTGGTGACCTTCCCCGGCACGGTGGCGGCGCTGCGCCAGATGTGGGGGCGCGCCGGGCGTCGCGGCAAAGGGGTTGCCGTCTATGTCGCGGGCGAGGACGCACTCGACCAGTTCTTCTGCCGTCACCCCGAGGAGTTCCTCGAGCGCCCTGTTGAGGCGGCGATCCTCGACCACGAGAGCCCGCAGATATTCCAAGCGCATCTGCTGTGCGCCGCCCACGAGGGACCGCTCGAGCCGGCGGACTCCGAGTTTCTGGGGCCCCGCTGGGAGGCGCACGCGGAGGCGCTCGTCGGCGCCGGGCTGCTGCGCAAGCGCATCACCAAGCAGGGACACGAGGCCTACGTCCTGCGCCGAGCCTCCGACTACCCGGCCGGCAACGTGTCGCTGCGCTCCTCCTCGCCGGACAGCTTTGCGATCGTCGACGTCTCCTCCGGAGAGTTGCTCGGCCAGACCGAGGCCGCACGCGCACATTCGACCGTGCACGACGGCGCCATCTACCTGCACATGGGTCGCTCCTACGAGGTACGCGAACTGGACCTGGACAATCGCCGCGCACTGGTGGCGCCCTTCGACGGCGACTGGTACACGCAGCCCAAGCGCGAGACGGACACCAACATCGAGCGCTTGCTCGACCGCCGCGAGACGCTCGGCGTGACGCTCTCCTTCGGCGAGGTCAGCGTTACCGAGACGGTGCTCGGCTACCAGCGCAAGCGCTTGGCGGATCACGCGCAGGTCGACCTGGTGATGCTCGACCTGCCGCAGACGTCCTTCTCTACGCAGGCGCTGTGGTTCGAGCTGGACGGTACCACGCTGACCGGCCTCGACCCGGGCGGCGAGAGGGCGATACCGATGGACTCCCTGCTCGGCTCGCTGCATGCCGCCGAGCACGCTCAGATCGCGGTGCTGCCGCTGATCGCGATGTGCGACCGCTGGGACATCGGTGGCCTCTCCACCAACGCCCACCCCCAAACCGGCGGCCCGACGATCTTCATCTACGACGGCCACCCGGGCGGCATCGGCATCACCCGCCTGGCCTACCAGCGCTTCGAGGAGCTCTGCCGCGACGCGCACCGCCTGATCGCCGAGTGCCCGTGCAAGAGCGGTTGTCCCTCATGCGTGCAATCGCCGAAGTGCGGCAACCTCAACGAACCGCTGTCGAAGACGGGGGCGCGGATCGTGCTGGAAGGGATGTTGGCCGCGATGGCCGGCACGCCTGCCTGAGCTACCTGGCTGACGTCCGGCCTTCCAAGCCTAAGCGCGATTTCCCGCCGCGATCTTCTTCAAGTCGATCGTCGCGTCGTACAGCTTCGCATCCACCCCGTGCTCCAGCGCGATCTCGCGCAGCGGACGGCCCGACTCCGTCGCCGCTTTGACGATCGCGGTGCCCTTGTCGTAGCCGATCGCGCCGTTCAGCGCGGTCGCCACCGCCAGCGTCGCGCCCGCCGACGCCGCGCAGCCGGCCTTATTGGGCTTGATGCCGTCGACGCACTTCTCAGCGAACACACTTGAGGCGTTCGTCAACAGCGTCAGCGATTGCAACAGGTTGCGCGCGATCAGCGGGATGCGCACGTTCAGCTCGAACTGACCCTGCATGCCGCCGATCGTGATCGCGGTGTCGTTGCCGATCACCTGTGCCGAGACCTGCAGCACGACCTCGGGAATCACGGGGTTGACCTTGCCGGGCATGATCGAGGAGCCCTTCTGCAGCTCTGGCAGGAGGATCTCGCCGATGCCGGCGCGCGGGCCGGAGCCCATCAGCGCGAGGTCGCCGGCGATCTTCGCAAGCGAGACCGCCACTGCCTTCAACGCTCCCGAGAGCTCCACCAGCGCGTCTCGGTTTGCCTGTGCCTCAAACGGATCGAGCGGGCCGGCGATCTGCTTCAAGCCCGATTCGCGCTTCAGACGCGCCCTCACCTTCTCGGCGAACTTCGCGTGCGTGTTCAGGCCGGTGCCGGTGGCGGTGCCGCCGAGCGGGATCTGCCCGACGTGTACGAGCGCTGCGGCCACCCGCTCCTGGGCCAGCGCCATCTGCGCGGCGTAGCCGCCGAACTCGTGGCCGAGCGTCACCGGCACTGCGTCCATTAGATGTGTGCGACCGGCCTTGACAATTCCGGCGAAGCTCTTGGCCTTACGCGCGAACGAGCGCTCGAGCGCTCGCAGCGCGGGCAGCAGCTCGTTCTGGGCTACATCGAGCGCGGCTAGGTGAACCGCTGAGGGGAACACATCGTTTGAGGATTGGCCCATGTTGACGTGATCGTTGGCATGCACCGTCTCGCCCGCCAGCGCGGCGATCACCTCGTTGGCGTTCATGTTCGTCGAGGTGCCCGAGCCGGTTTGGAACACGTCGATCGGGAACTGGGAGTCGTGCTTGCCAGCGGCGATCTCCGCGGCCGCTTTCTCGATCCGCGCGGCACGACGCTTGTCGAGCAGGCCCAGCTCGCCGTTGACCGCCGCGGCAGCCCCCTTCAGGCGTGCCAGCCAACGCACGACCGAGACCGGCATCGTCTCGCCGGAGATCGGGAAGTTCTCGACTGCCTTGGTGGTCTCGCCGCCCCACAGCTGCGTCT
>DASTPN010000169.1:0-3918 GCA_035719985.1 Solirubrobacteraceae bacterium
AGGCCCGACGCTCGATCCTCGCTGTCGACCGCCGACGCAAGCTCGCCAGTCACATTAGCCAGCTCGTCGTAGGCATCGGCGACGTCAACGAGATCTGTCCCAGTCGCCGCGCGGTTCAGCTCTGACACGGCGGCATCGAAGCGGCGCCACAGGTCCTCTGGACCGCGGCGCCCCGAGCCAGGTCGCAGCTCATAACGCGGATCGCTCGATGCTGCGCGGTGCGGCGGCCACTCGAACCCAGCCTCGTGCGCCGCGCGACAGGCGAGCGCCTCCGAACGGGCAGCCTCGGCGAGCTCGCCAAGCCGCGCGCTGAAGCCGGCGTCCGGCGGCGCCGTGCGATGACCATCGAGCGCTTGACGCCATTTTGCCTGCGCGGCCCGGACAGTCGCCTGCGCCTCAGTGTTGTACCCGTCAGTCATCGGCCAGATCTTGCCAGCTCCGTGGTATAGGAACCGATCGCGCCCCTTTGGCTCGTTGGCTTGGGAAATGCGCGACGCGGCCCCCCTCTCTGTCAACGTCCGGCGAGACGCTCACCATCGAGGAATCTATGACCTTGAGGGCGAGAACGGAGACCGCTGGAGATGTTGGACAAGAGCACGAATGGAGCTGGGGCTGCTGAGGCTGCTGCCGCCAGCCGCGAAGACCAGGGAGGCGTAGCCGAGCTGGGATTCGGGGCTGGCGGGCGCGTCGCGCCGGCGGGGGTGCCCGATCCCGAGCTGACCGTGCAGGCCAAGCGCCGGAGGTTCACGGCGAGGTACAAGCTGGAGATCCTGACCCGGGCGGATGCGTGCACGGCGCCGGGCGAGATCGGCGAGCTGTTGCGTCGGGAAGGGCTGTACACGTCGCATCTGACGTACTGGCGCAAGCAGCGCAAGGACGGGGCGCTGAAGGAGCTCGGGCAGCCGCGGGGGCGCAAGCCAGCCGACAAGCGGGACGCCCAGATCTCGTCGCTGACGCGGCGGGCTGAGCGGGCCGAGGCGGAGCTGGTGAAGGCGCGTCGCGTGATCGAGATCCAGGGAAACGTCTCAGCGCTGTTGGAGGAGATGCTCGGTACCGAGAGCGCGCCGAGGAGTACCGAGCGATGATCGCGGCCACCGTCGAGGAGCTGACCCCGATCATCGGGACCCGGCCGGCGTGCCGGGCGCTCGGGGCGTCTGCGGCCACGATCTACCGTCGGCGGCGACCACCAGCTCCCCGGGCGCCTCGGACGCGGCCAGCGCCCGGGCGGGCGCTCACCGAGCCCGAGCGCGAGCGGGTGCTGGGGGTGCTGCACTCCGAGCGGTTCGTTGACGTCGCGCCGGAGGAGACCTGGGCGACGCTGCTGGACGAGGGCACCTACCTGTGCTCGACCCGCACGATGTACCGGATCCTCGCCGCCCACCACGGCGGGGTGCGCGACCGGCGCGCTCAGCTCACCCACCCGCCGTACGCGAAGCCGGAGCTGCTGGCCGAGCGCCCGAACGAGCTGTGGAGCTGGGACGTGTCGAAGCTGAAGGGCCCGGCGAAGTGGACCTACTACTACCTGTACGTGATCCTCGACGTGTTCAGCCGCTACATCGTCGGCTGGACAGTCCAGTACCGCGAGAACGCCCTGCTCGCCACCGCGCTGATCGAGCAGGCCAGCACCCAGCAACAGATCACCCCCAAGATCCTCACGCTCCACGCCGATCGCGGCTCCCCGCAACGCGCCAAGCCCCTCGCGTTCCTCCTCGCCGATCTCGGCATCACGAAAACGCATTCCCGTCCGTACACCTCGAGCGACAACCCCTACTCGGAGTCGAACTTCAAGACCCTGAAGTACCGGCCCGAGTTCCCCACCCGGTTCGACACGATCGACCACGCCCGCAGCCACTGCCGCACGTTCGTCGACTGGTACAACCACGCCCACCGCCACTCCGGAATCGGCCTGATGACCCCGGCCGCCATCCACCACGGCACCGCGCCCGCGCTGCACGCCGCCCGCGCCGCCGTGCTCGACGACGCCTACGCCCAGCACCCCGAGCGATTCGTCCGCAAGCCGCCCGTCCCGCCGGCGCTACCGACGGCCGCCTGGATCAACAAGCCAGCCGACACGAAGGAGGCCGCCACTCACTAAATTCGAACACGAAGCGTCTCACCGGGCTTGACAGGCTCCGGCCAGAGCAGGATTCGTCGTCTTCATGATCGCGACTGGCGCCGCGGTAGGAGGCGCAACGTTCGCTCTGTCGCTCAGAGCTCACGCGCGCTCCACCACCCAAACTACACGGACTGTCACGGCCGGCCGGACGCCAGCGCACAGCGGCTGTCGTCCACGAATCGCCGTGCCCTCCACCGGCTCGCGCTGCGCTGGTCGACCAGGGCGTCGATCGCCGAGTACCCGGTGGGTCAGACCACTGTTCGCGTGGGACAGCGCTAAGCGTTAGTGGCCGTGGCCACGTCAAAGTCCTCATGCCCTGGCGGGCACCCTGGGCGGATGAAAATGAGCGATGCTTTGTGGGTCGCTCGCCGCCGCCGCGTTGTTCTTGGTGCCTGTGAGCCCGTTCAAAGTCTGGCGTGGGAGTCTTGCCCGGAACCCCGGACTGGTGCCTTGAGCCGGCCCTTCAGATTCGACAGCAGTCGAGGCTCCTGGCGAGCGGCGATAGCAATGCCGATCGAGAGGAGGTTCGGATGGATGTTGTGGTTGAGCGCCCGGCCGCGCTCGACGTGCACAAGGACAGCGTGACGGCGTGCGTGCGCGTGCCTGGCGAGCGGGGGCGGCGTGAGGAGCAGATCGCGCAGTTCTCCACCACCGTGCAAGGCCTGCTGGGCCTGCATGACTGGCTGGCCGCCTACGGGGTGACGCAGGTTGCGATGGAGGCTACCGGCGTGTATTGGAAGGCGCCGTGGGCGATTCTCGAGGAGGACTTCGAGCTGATTCTCGTCAACGCCAGGCACGTCAAGCAGGTCCCTGGGCGCAAGACCGACGTGTCCGACGCGGCTTGGCTGTGCCAGCTCGCGGAGGCGGGGCTGCTGCGCGCGAGTCTCGTTCCACCCAAGCCGGTCCGGGATCTGCGCGACTTGACGCGCTATCGGAAAGCGCAGATCCGTGATCGTCAGCGGGAGGCGAATCGGCTGCATAAGGTGATGCAGGACACGGGCATCAAGCTCGACTCGGTTGCCTCTGACCTGCTCGGCAAGTCGGGACGCGCGATGCTTGACGCGCTCGTCGCCGGCACGACCGACCCCGAAATTCTCGCTGACCTCGCGCGCGGTCAGCTCCGCAAGAAGCTACCGGCATTACGTGAGGCGCTCGAAGAGCCGGTTCAGCGCGAAGCACGCGTTGATCGTGGGTCAGATCCTTGCCCATATGGACTTCCTCGACGAAGCAATTGAGCACCTCTCTGAAGCCATCGAGGAGCAGCTCGGCCCTTTCGGCAACAGCCAGGTCCGGCTGCTCTGCACGATCCCCGGAATCCAACGCCGCGCCGCCGAGGTCATCCTCGCCGAAACCGGCGGTGACATGACCAAGTTCCCCACTCCTGGCCACCTCGCCTCCTGGGCCGGCGTGTGCCCGGGCAACGACGAATCAGCCGGCAAGCGCCGCTCGGGCAGAACGCGTAGAGGCTCGAAATGGCTGCGTCAGACCCTCACCGAGTCCGCCAAGGCCGCCTCGCGCACCAAGGAGACCTACCTCGCAGCCCAATACCACCGGATCCGCGCTCGACGCGGCGCCAATCGCGCCACCACCGCCGTCGCCCACTCGATCCTCACAGCCGTCTGGCACATCCTGCAGACCGGCGAGCTGTACAACGATCCCGGCGGTGACTACTTCGTCCGCCGTGACCCCGACCGGGCCACCAAGCGCCTCGTCGCCCAACTCGAACGCCTCGGGCACCACGTCATCCTGCGAGAAGCCGCCTGAACCCCAAGGACATTTTCTCTTCAGAACCCAGGGCCACG
>DASTPN010000170.1:0-4043 GCA_035719985.1 Solirubrobacteraceae bacterium
GGCCGTTTGGCCTGCTGTCGAAATGGCGCGCCCTAGCTTTCGCCATCTGCGCGACGCGCGCCCACGCTTGGAGGACTACGATGCGATCTCCATCTACGCCATATTTAAATGAAGAGGGGCCCGGCTCGCCCGGCCTTCGGCCGGCCTGCGCCACCCTCTAAATCTAACCGGAGGAGTCGAGCCCGAAAATGCCGCCAAGGACCCGCCAGACGAACGTGACAGCCGCGCAGTGGAGCGCCAACGGGAACGCACTCGGCTCGATGGACCTGACCCTTCCGGGCAACCAGATCTTCGCCTCCAACGTCTTCAGCGTCACGGTCCAGCGCCGCCGCCTGCCTAAGCACGTGTTCAAGGCGCTGCAGCGCACGCTCGAGCGCGGCGAGGCGCTTGACACGACGCTCGCCGATGCGGTGGCACAGGCGATGAAGGAATGGGCGATGGAGAAGGGGGCCACGCACTACACGCACTGGTTCCAGCCGCTGACCGGCTCCACCGCCGAGAAGCACGACTCCTTCTACGGGCCCGCCGGCGACGGCACGGCGCTGGCCGAGTTCTCCGGCAAGGAGCTGATCCAGGGCGAGCCCGACGCCTCATCGTTTCCGACCGGCGGCATCCGCGCCACCTTCGAGGCGCGCGGCTACACCGCTTGGGACCCGACCTCTCCCGCCTTCATCCTTGAGAACCCGAACGGGGCACTGCTATGCATCCCGACGGCGTTCACCTCCTGGACGGGCGAGGCACTGGATAACAAGATCCCGCTGCTGCGCTCGATGGACGCACTCTCGCGCGCGGCCGTCGGAGCATTGGAGCTGCTTGGCGTAGAGGACGCAGCCCGCGTGTTCACGACGATCGGCTGCGAGCAGGAGTACTTCCTGATCGACGAGCAGTACTACTTCGAGCGGCCCGACCTGCTCACGACCGGACGCACGCTGTTCGGCGCCAAGCCGCCGAAGGGACATGAGCTGGACGATCACTATTTCGGATCGATCCCCGAGCGCATCCTCGCGTACATGCTCGAGTGCGAGGTAGAGCTGGCGAAGCTCGGCGTACCGATCAAGACGCGCCACAACGAGGTCGCGCCCAACCAGTACGAGGTCGCGCCGATCTTCGAGAACTCCAACGTCGGCGCCGACCATCAGATGCTGACGATGCAGATCCTGCAGAACACGGCCCGTCGCTACGGTCTCGTTTGTCTACTGCACGAGAAGCCGTTCGCCGGCGTTAACGGGTCGGGCAAGCACAACAACTGGTCGATGGGCACCGACACCGGGCTGAACCTGCTCGATCCTGGCGACACGCCCGAGGCCAATCTCAAGTTCCTGTTCTTCTGCGCGGCGGTGATCCAAGCGGTGAACAAGCACCAAGCGCTGTTGCGCGCATCGATCGCGAACTCCGGCCAGGACCACAGGCTCGGCGCCAACGAGGCGCCGCCGGCGATCATCTCGATCTTCCTCGGCGCCGACCTGGAGAAGGTGTTCGCGGCGATCGAGTCGGGCAAGGCGCAGTCGTCCAAGCCGGGGTCCTTCCTCGGTCTGGGCACGCCCGTGCTGCCGCCACTGCCGATGCACGGGGGCGATCGCAACCGCACCTCGCCATTTGCCTTCACCGGCAACAAGTTCGAGTTCCGCGCGCTTGGCTCAAGCCAATCGCCGGCGCTGCCGAACACGGTGCTCAACACGATCGTGGCGGAGTCGATCGACGAGCTGGCCGACAAGCTAAAGACGGCGCTCAAAGCATCCGGCGCCACTTTGGAGAAGGCGGTCGCCAAGGTCGTCAAGGAGTCCTGGAGCGCCAACAAGCAGGTGATCTTCGACGGCGACGGCTACTCCGAGGCATGGCACAACGAGGCCGAGAAGCGAGGGCTGGCGAACCTGAAAACCACCCCCGACGCGCTGCCTTGGCTGGTCGATAAGCAGACCGTGGCAGCCTTCAAGAAGTACAAGGTGCTCTCCAAGCGCGAGCTCGAGTCCCGCCTCGAGGTGTTCACCGAGCAGTACGCGGTGAAGATCAACATTGAGGCTGAGACGGCCGCCCAGATCGCTCGCACGGTGCTGCTGCCAGCGGCGGTGCGTCACCTGCTCGAAGTCAAGGCCACGGGCCTGGAGGAGCTGGTCGCCGAGGTGGAGCCCGTCGTCAAGGAGCTGCAGTACGCGCTGGTCAAGCTCGAGGACGCCAACCTCTCGGACAATCAGCCCGACAGCTCGGCGATGAAGTGGGCTACCTACATGCGCGACACCGTCATCCCGGCCATGGACGACGTCCGCGAGGTCGCCGACCGGCTGGAGAAGATCGTCGCCGATGACTTGTGGCCGCTCCCGAAGTATTCAGAGATGCTATTTATCAAGTAGCGGCGATCACAACAACGCCCCAGCCAGAAAAAGGCCCCGCGACGGCGGGGCCTTTTTCACGCCCGCAGATAGGGTCCCGTCCTGCGCAAAAATTACCGATCAGGACCCTGACATAATCGTGTCAAGGTTGACTAAGCACTGCTAGCATCCGACCGACCGATGAAGGCTCCCCGCGACTACCGCCTAGCCCTGCGTGAGCGCGTCGTCGTCTACGACGGCGGCATGGGCGCGACACTGGAGCAGTTCGACCTGACCCAGGAGGACTACGGCGGCCTGGCCGGCAAGTGCCACGAGGCGCTGATCCTCAACCGGCCCGACGTGATCGAAGGTGTGCACGCCTCGATGCTCGAGGCCGGGGCCCAGGTGGTCGAGACCGACACCTTCCAAGCCTCGCGGCTGAAGCTCGACGAGTGGGGACTCGCCGATTACACGGTCGAGATCAACACCAAGGCTGCCGAAATCGCGCGCAAGGCCGCCGGTGAGAGCCGCTTCGTCGCCGGATCGATTGGGCCGACAGGGTTTCTGCCCGCCTCTGACGATCCGACCCTTGGACAGATCCGTTTCGGCGAGTTGGTCGAGGTATTCGCCGAGCAGGCCGCCGGGTTGATCGACGGCGGCGCGGACCTGATCATCATCGAGACCGCCCAGGACATCCTCGAGGTCAAGGCCGCGATCTTCGGCGCGCGCGAGGCGTTTAAGCAGACCGGCAAGACGCTGCCGATCCACACCTCCGTGTCACTGCTGCCCAACGGCGGCAAGATGCTGCTCGGTACCGACATCTCCTCGGTGCTGTGCACGCTGGAGGCACTACGAGTGGACGTGATCGGGCTGAACTGCTCGACAGGGCCGCAGGACATGCGCGATGCGATCCGCTTCCTCGGCGAGTTCTGCTCCGTGCCCGTCGCATGCATCCCCAATGCCGGGCTGCCGCTGCAAGGGCCAGACGGCGAGACGATCTTCCCCGAGCAGCCCGGGCCGCTGGCCGAGGCCCTTGGAGAGTTCGTCGAGCGCTACGGCGTCGGCGTCGTCGGTGGCTGTTGTGGCACCACCCCCGAGCACATCCGGACGATCGCCGAGCGTGTGGCCGACCGGACGATCGCGCCTCGCCCCGCCCCACGTGCGCCGCACCTCTCCTCAATGATCGCCGCTACCGCCCTGGTGCAGGAGCCGCGGCCGACGATGGTCGGCGAGCGTGTCAACTCGCAAGGCTCGCGCAAGGCCAAGGAGCTGCTGCTGGCCGACGACTACGACGGACTCGTGCAGATCGCCGAGGACCAAGTCGCAGGCGGCGCGCACGTGCTCGATCTCTGTGTCGCGCTGACAGAGCGCACCGACGAGGACGAACAGATGCGCATTCTGGCCAAGCGCATCTCGCTGACCCAGGAGCCGCCGATTCAGATCGACTCGACCGAGCCGGAGGTGATCGAACGGGCGCTGGAGCAGATCCCGGGGCGGGCGATCGTCAACTCGGTGAACCTAGAGGCAGGGCGCGACAAGCTCGACCGCGTCGTGCCGATGGCGCTCGCGCACGGCGCCGCTCTGATCGCGCTGACGATCGACGAGGTGGGGATGGCAAAGACCGCCCAGCGCAAGGTCGAGATCGCGCAGCGGATCAAGGAGATCGCCTGCGACGAGCACGGCCTCGATCCCGAGGCACTGATCTTCGACGCCCTCACCTTCACGCTGACCACCGGC
>DASTPN010000171.1:0-4988 GCA_035719985.1 Solirubrobacteraceae bacterium
GAGATCGTCGAGGCGGTGCGCGCTTACTCGCGATTTGCTGAACAGGGGGTGTGAGCTCTTCCCTGGCCGAGTTGTGATCTGCGGGTAATCCTGGTTGACAGTCACGCGCGCCCGTGATCGAATCGCCGACAGGGTCGAACGTTAAGCAAACCCGATCGGAGGATGTATGTCAGTAATGATGGGGATGGTCATCGAGGCGGACCCGGCTCGCTTCGAGCAGGTCGCCAAGGACAACACGCAGTTGCTGGAGTCGATATCAGAGCGCGCCAAGCAAGCGGGCGCGATCAGTCATCGCTTCTATGCCGGGGATGGGGAACTCCTGGTCGTCGACGAGTGGCCCGACGAGGCCAGCTTCCTCGGCTTCTTCGAGGCGACAGGCCCCGACATTGGCGTGCTGATGCAGCAGTCGGGCGTCACCACACAGCCGACGCCGCGTTTCTGGCGTGCGATGGACACCTCCGACGCGTTCTAAAGACGACGCTCCGCCCGGGCCCGCCGCCGCGCGGGCCCGGGAGCAGACCTGTCGCTAATCTGCGCTGTCCGATGGCAGAGCGACACTATGACCCTTCTGAGATTGAGCCACGCTGGCAGCAGGTGTGGGCAGATGAGCACACCTGGGAGGTCTCAAACCAACCGCTCGAGGGGGAGACCTCCGATGCCACCTCCTATGTGCTCGAGATGCTGCCCTATCCGAGCGGCGAGCCGCACATTGGCCACCTGAAGAAATACGCGGTCGGCGATGCGATCGCGCATTTCCATCGCCGCACGGGCCATCGCGTCCTTCACCCGATGGGCTACGACGCTTTCGGTCTGCCGGCGGAGAACCACGCCATCAAGACGGGTGTGCATCCGCGCGACTCCACAGCCGAGTCGATCGCTTCCTTTCAACGCCAGTTTCGCTCCTGGGGTATCTCGATCGACTGGTCGCGCGAGCTGGGCACGCACGAACCCTCTTACTACCGCTGGACGCAGTGGATCTTCTTGCAGCTGTACGAGGCGGGCCTGGCCTACCGTCGCGAGGCGGCAGTCAAGTGGTGTCCCAACGACCAGACGGTCCTGGCCAACGAGCAAGTGGTCGACGGTTGCTGTGAGCGTTGTGGCGCCGTGGTCGAAGTCAAGCAGCTGGAGCAGTGGTTCCTGCGCATCACCGACTACGCCGAGCGCTTGCTCTCAGACCTCGACGGGATCGATTGGCCCGAGCACGTAAAGACGATGCAGCGCAACTGGATCGGCCGCTCCGAGGGCGCAGAGGTCACTTTCCACTGCGAGGAGCTCGGCATCGACTATCCAGTGTTCACAACGCGTCCCGACACCTTGTTCGGCGCGACTTTCTTTGTGATGGCCCCCGAGCACCCGGATGTGCTGCGCCTGGTCGAGGGCACAGAGCAGGAGCAGGCGGTGCGCGACTACGTCAACCAGACACTGACCGAGTCAGGCGAGGAACGCGGTTCGCTTGAGAAGCAGAAGACGGGCGTGCCGCTTGGTCGGTATGTAGTCAACCCCGTAAACGGCGAGCGGATACCGATGTACGTCGCCGACTATGTGCTGATGGAGTATGGGACGGGCGCGATCATGGCCGTGCCGGGTCATGACGAGCGCGACTACGCGTTCGCGCGCGCGTACGGTTTGCCGATCCGGCGCGTGATTGAAGGCGTGCCGGACCAGGGTGCAGACGCGGAGGGCCTGCCCTACGTCGGCGACGGTCCGCTGGTCGGCAGCCACCCTGACTTCGACGGCATGGGCAACCGCGAGGCGCTACGCGCGATCGTGCAGTGGCTCGACCGCGAGGGCAAGGGCCACGCCTCGGTCAACTATCGCCTGCGCGACTGGTTGGTCAGCCGCCAGCGCTATTGGGGTTGCCCGATCCCGATGGTCTACTGCGATTCCTGTGGCGTCGTCCCCGTCCCCGCCGAGCAGCTGCCGGTAATACTGCCCGACATCGAGGACTACGCTCCTCGCGGTCGCAGCCCGCTTGCCGGTGCTGAGGATTGGGTGAACACCGAGTGCCCGGCCTGCGGCGGAAAAGCACGCCGAGAGACCGACACGATGGACACGTTCGTGGACTCCTCCTGGTATTTCTTGCGCTACTGCGACGCGCGCAACGAAGAGGCGGCGTGGTCCGCGCAGGCGCTTGCGATGTGGATGCCGGTCAACCAGTACATCGGTGGCGTCGAGCACGCGATCCTGCACCTGATGTACGCGCGCTTCTTCTGCAAGGCGTTGGCAGACCTCGGCCATCTGGAGTTCCAAGAGCCCTTTAGCGCCTTGTTCACCCAGGGCATGGTCACCAAGGACGGTGCCAAGATGTCCAAGTCAAAGGGCAATGTCGTCTCGCCGGCCTCGATCGTCGAGCGCTACGGCGCCGACACGGCTCGCTGCTACATCCTCTTCATCGGCCCGCCCGATCAGGACGCCGACTGGTCTGACGAGGGCATGGAGGGCGTGCATCGTTTCCTGGCGCGCCTGTGGCGCCTGGCGGCGGAGACGGCCGAGCGGGCGGATGGCAAGCCGGAGCCGGCTTTCGAGGAGCGCTTCGCCGGTCCCGGCGGCGCCGCCCTGGAAGGCGACGATCTGGAGTTGGCGCGCAAGGCGCACTGGGCGATCGAGAAGGTCTCTGAAGGCATGCGCCGTTTTGCCTTCAATACTGCGATCGCCGCGGTGATGGAGCTCCTCAACGAGTGCTCGCGGATGCGCGACTCGTTGGATGTGGACAGTTTGCGATTCGGCCTAGCGACGGCGGCGTCGCTGCTGTTCCCGTTCGCTCCGCACCTCTCTTCAGAGGTGTATGAGCTGCTGGTCGGCGAGCGCGTGTGGGAGCGCCCGTGGCCGCAGGCTGATCCGGACATGCTGCAGCGTGAGGAATACGAGCTTGTCTGTCAGGTCAACGGCAAGCTGCGCGATCGTGTGCAGGCGCCTTCAGACGCCGATGAAGAGCAGTTGAAGGCGCTGTGCTTGGCGGCACCGAACGTGCAGGCGCATCTCGGCGGTCATGAGATCGTCAAGGAAATCGTTGTGCCTGGGCGGCTTGTGAATTTGGTTGTGCGTTAAGCGACACGCGGCGATGTCGCTGTCGGAGTCGTACTGTCACACGACTCTTAGATCTAGCTGACGTAGCCGCGCGTGAGCTCAATAAGTTCCGTCGTGGCCTCGCGCGCCTCGACCACGCTTGCGTCCGGGACGAATCCGGCTTGGTAGGACACGTTATTGCGATGCCAGCGGGATTCGTCCAAGCGTTCGAGGAGATCATCGTGATTGCCGTCGACTTGCTCCAGTGCGGTTCCTAGCCGCAGAAGATGCGACCCCTCTCCCGATGTCACGCGAAGACCAGCAGCTTGCAAGATCGCATCACATGCGCATATGGCTGCATTGTGGAACACGACCGACCGGGTGTCCGCGCTGAGCTCTGCACGCGTGGCGTCGACGAAAAAACGCTCGGCCTGGGCGAAGTACTCACGTGCGGCGATGCGATCTTCATGGACCTTCTCGACGCGTGCTTCTGTCATGCGGACTTGAGGTTATCCGTGTCGCCGATCAGTGGTATCGACGCCCCCTCCAGCACGCTGCGAGCAAAACTCGATCGTCGGCTTATGAGCTGTCTGAACTCTTCGGGGCTGACGACCACCAGGTCGATGTTCCGGCCGACGCTCCTGCCGACGGGACGTACCCGACGGCGTAGCTCACGCAGGTCCGCGTCTCCGACGACGAGCACGTCTATGTCGCTATCAGGCCGACGACGTCCACTGGCCCATGAGCCATGAATCATCGCCATGGCGACGTCCTGCTGCCCGACTGCCGCCCGCAGTTGGTCCTCAACACCGACCGTTAGCCGCAAAAGCTCGGACAAGGGATGGAAGAGCGGGTCTTCAGACGCGGCTCTGAAGGTGTGCGGACGCGCGCTCGCATCTCGTAGGAGGATTCCTGTTTGCTCTGCCCGCTTCAGCTCTCGATGGACAGACGAAGCCGGCGCGTCGAGCGCGTGCGCCAGTTCCTGCAGTGTCCATGTCCGCTCCGGTTGAAGCAGGAGCAGGCCGAGCAGCCGCAACTGCATTTCCGAGCGAAAGATCGGAAGGAGCCCAGCGGGCAGCGTTCGCATTATTGATAACTATATCTCAAGATAGCGAACGTGACTCCGGTTCTTGTCAGGACTGCGCGCTCGCCCAGCCCAGCCCCGGCTCGGTGCTAACGCAAGCCCGCGGCAGCTGCAGCCCCCTCGCCAAGCGCCTCGATCGAGGTGTCCGGCAGGATTCGCGCGACCGGCGGTGGCAGCCACCAGTTCCACTTGCCGAACAGCTCCATCGCCGTCGGTACCAGCACCAGCCGCACGATCGTCGCGTCGATCGCGATCGCTAGCGCACAGCCGAGGCCGAGCTGTTTGATCGATGGCACTCCGGTCAGCGCAAACACGGTGAACACGCACACCATGATCAGCGCCGCGCTCGTGATCGTCGCCGCGCTCGATGACAGTCCCTCCGCCACTGCCCGCCGCGTATCGCCGGTGGCGGCGTAGCGCTCGCGGATGCGGCTCAGTAGGAACACCTCGTAGTCCATCGAGAGCCCAAACACGACGGCCAGCACCAGCACCGGGATCAGCGTTTCAACTGTGCCGAACACGAGCGTCAGCACCCCGTAGGCGGCACCGACGCTGAGCAGGTTCATGACTACCGCCTTCAGCGGCAGCACGATCGAGCGCAGCAGCATCATCAGCACCAGGAACGTCACGCCCATCACGAACAGCGCGACCTTCCACAGCGAGCCGATCACCTCGGCGCGGTAGTCGTCCAGGAAGGCGGCGTCGCCGCCGAGCAGCGCGCCGGCCGGCAGCCGCGAGCGCAGCCGCCGTACCGCTTCGCGCGCCTGCAAAGACTCGCCGTCGTGGCGCAGGACGGCGCGGATCAACATTTCGTGGCCGTCGCGCGAGCGGATCGAACTTTCGACAGCGACTACCTCGGGGTCGTGTGCAAGCACGCGCGCCGCCGTTGGCGCTTGAC
>DASTPN010000172.1:0-16346 GCA_035719985.1 Solirubrobacteraceae bacterium
GACCGCCAAGCGCATGGACTGCAATTGCACAGTAGTGGCTGGGGAATTCTTCAAATACACACCAACTTACGATTTAACTTACATCGCGACGATCATAAAAGCAAGGCACATTTATGGTGCTCCCCGCATCTGGGGTCTTCATGACTACGAAGACCTTATTAACTACCACAAGAAACACCAGAACCCTGGCGTACGCGGCTTCCTAGACGCCACGAATACGATACGTTTGTCGCACCCACATATATGGCTTAGCGAGCTAGGTGTCGAGTTGCAAGACAACAAAGATTGGACACCGCTCGTCTGCAATCGCGGCTGGCAGGAAGAAGCTGCTGAAGACCTACTGAGTATCGGGCCCTCGCATTCTCGAATAGAACGTGAGTATGACTATCTTTATTACGGTCCTACAAATGCCGCTATAGAAAAAGCTCCGCACAAACATACGTTTGATAGCGCGCTCTTTCCCGGCGCAGGCTTGATTGAAGAAGATAAATGTAAAACCGAAAATCCGCGCCCAGCCTACTGCGTGCTTGCATACGTGCATCATAGGTGTCCCCCTATCGTTAACACCCTACCCCCTATCACCTCGGCCACGGACCAGAAACAGTCGGTAGTCGGACTTACCGTCAATCCGGAGAACTCGCCGACCCACTACTTCGTCGAGTATGGCGAGACGACAAGCTATGGGCATTCTACAAGTCCAGTGGCCCTGCCTAATGATAAGCATGAACAAAGTGCATCGGTCAAGTTGACGGAACTCAGCGCCTGCACCACCTACCACTATCAGGCAGAGGCTCACAATGAAGCGAATGAAGGTGTGTATAGTCTCGGAGGTAACCAATCATTTTCCACTGCGTGTGAAGAAACCCACAATGGTATTGCGTCATGGGGCGACAATAAAGATGCCGAGCTCGGACGACCGACGTCTGCCTCAGCTCCCTGCGACTCCCTCTGCGGTATCATACCCCGCAAGATAGCTGGCGTTACGGGCGTTAAGGAAGTCGCCGCTGGTGGCGGACAAGCGCTGGCGCTGCTCGAAGATGGCGTAGTCTTAGCCTGGGGCAGTAACCTCTTGGAATCCTACGAACTACCATCCTTTGTAGTTGGGGAAGCTACTGCCGTTGCGGCGGGTGAAAATTTTGGCCTCGCTCTACTTGCCAGCGGCAAAGTAATGTCCTGGGGTTTCGGTGGCCAAGGTCAGCTTGGCAACGGCGCCTTCGAATCGAGTATACTTCCGGTTGAAGTTTCGGGAATTAGTAACGCCACCTCGATCGCGGCCGGCGCCGACTTTGCGCTTGCGCGTTTGTCTGACGGTTCGGTAGTTGCATGGGGCTCAAACTCTATTGGGCAGCTAGGCAACGGATCCATAGAAGGACCGGCATTATGCGGTTTTGACTCATGTAGTACGGTGCCCATTTCGACAGACATCGAAGGCGCCAGAATGGTCTCTGCAGGAGGAGACGATGGGTTCGCCTTGATGGAAGACGGCACAGTTGACTCCTGGGGAAGCGGAGCCGAGGGCGAGTTGGGAAACGGTACACATCCTGAATATGCCGACACCCCAGTTAAAGTTTCGGGCCTCGAAAATGCGATATCGATCGCCGCGGACAACGCAAACGGATTCGCCCTTACGTCGGACGGCTCCGTACGATCATGGGGACATAACTACTACGGTCAGCTCGGCGTTGGCGGCACTAGTCCAAACGAATGCGGCTCGTTCGAAGTGTTAGACTGCAGCACAACTCCCGTGACTGTAGACGATCTCAGTGAAGTTGTCGCCATCGCCGCCGGAGGAGCGCATGCCATGGCGCTTCTGAGTGACGGTAAAGTAAAGACGTGGGGCGAAGATGGCTCAGGACAACTAGGCACCGGCGATCTTCCAGCAGCCTTATGCGGCGAAGGCTCTGCCTTCTGCAGTACGTCACCGATGGAAGCGCAAGACTTGGGCGGCGTGCAAGGCATAGCCGCTGGTCGAGGGTTTGATTTGGCGTGGGGAGGAGAACTCTTAGATGACAAATAGCTGCGCAACTTCTAAAATTACCAGGTGTCTACCGAGAGATGCTCCAAGCGGTTTGCTACAACTAATCGATCGAATGCGCGTTCCATTTCACGTTAGAGCTATCGTTAGCGCGTGTGTGATAGCAGCGATGCTATCTTGCATTTCAGCCTCGCCGTTGGACGCCAAGACACCGTATTTGTCTCGTTCCAAGAAGTGCAGTACTAACCGTAAAAAAATTGTCGCGGTGGATCGGGAAGCTGTACTCTACACTGCGTTCGGTCGGTTTGGCGAATCAACTGTATACGGGTGTTCGTTCTCACGTAAGTTTAGATTCCAGCTCGGCCCATACAATGACACACTTTGCAGCCCCGATATTTGTACCTCTGTTGAACACGAGACTCTCACGAGTACACTTGTGGCTTACGAATATTTCTCGGTGCGAGGAGAAGAACAAACTTGTCTGATTATCGTACGCAATCTAGCTAATGGACGCATCCTTCACAGCATACCGACGGGCGTAGCACTCCACCCCGAACCCCTTATCGTAGGCAATGGCCCAGCTTCGTCAATCGTACTGATGCGAGACGGATCAATCGCGTGGATAACAGTGGTTTCACGCGATCACACTACATATTACGAAGTCCACGCGGTTGACAGGACGGGCAGTCGCGTGCTAGCCACTAGCCCCAATATAGACCCACACTCTCTCGCGCTTGCAGGCAGTACTCTGTACTGGATTCAAGGCGGCATGCCGTTCTCAGCGCAGCTAACGTGATATGCACCGCTCAACGTATGACCGGACCCCGTTCACCGGTCCACTTGGTCTTGCCCCTCAGTACGGCCGGGCTATGTGAGAGGTCGGGCCACGACTCGTACCCGCCCCATCCGCCAACTTGCGACATCCACATGCTCGTCTGCCCGCACCGACTGGTTTCGAGAAGGAATCGGCGCCCGCTGTCTGCGACCCGAGCATCCAGCACAGCCCGACCGTCAGAGCAATATATGTAAACACAACCCGCGCTTGATCGGAGCGCAGCGAACCTAGCTCGTAACCGCGCCCTCGGCAGCCGACCCCACCAGCTTCGCATACTTGCGAATCGCCACGTCCACGTGCTCGTCGGCCCGCGCCGGCTGCTCGTAGGCCGCCACCCGCTCCGCGAGCTGCTCGTCGTTCAGCGCCACATCGATCCGGCGCCCATCCACGTCGATCGTTATCTCATCTCCGTCTGAGAGGCCCGCTATCGGGCCGCCGCGCACCGCCTCCGGCGCCACGTGACCTGCCATGAACCCATGCGTGGCGCCTGAGAAGCGCCCGTCAGTGATCAGCGCGACGCTCTCCCCCAGCCCCTCGCCGACGATCGCCGCCGTGACGGCGAGCATCTCGCGCATTCCGGGACCTCCGGCTGGGCCCTCGCCACGGATGACGACGACATCCCCCTCCTTGATCTCATGCGCGAGCACGGCTGCCATCGCGGCCTCCTCGCCGTCGAACACGCGCGCCGGGCCGACGTGGCGGCGACGCTCGTGACCCGCGAGCTTGACCACGCAGCCGTCTGGGGCGACGTTGCCGCGCAGGATCGCAAAGCCCCCTGTGGGCTTGATCGGGTCCGAAACGGGCCTTACGACCGGCTGGCCGTCCGTCTCCTGTGCTTCGGAGGCGACCTCGCCGATCGTCTTACCGGTGACGGTGATCGCGTCGGGGCGCAGCGCGCCGACTTCCTGCAGCCGCTTTATCACCAACGGCACGCCGCCGGCCTCGTACAGATCGGTCGCGACGTACTGACCGCCGGGTTGCAGGTCGCACAAAAGCGGCGTCGCCTCGGAGATGCGGTCGAACTCCTCGATCGAGAGCGGCACGCCCAGTTCGCGTGCCACCGCCAGCAGGTGCAGCACGATGTTGGTCGAGCCGCCGCTCGTCGCACCGGCTGCGATCGCGTTCTCCAGGGCCGGCTTGCTCATCACCTCGCTGGGGAGCAGTCCTCGGCGCAAGACGTCCATCACCAGTTCGCCGCATTCGGTGGCGACGGCAAGCTTGCGCCCGTCCTCGGCCGGCACCATCGCCGAGCCCGCCGGTGAGATGCCGAGCACCTCAAAGGCCATCGCCATCGTGTTGGCGGTGAACTGCCCACCGCAAGCCCCGGCTCCGGGCGAGGCGGCCTCCTCCAGCTCGTGCAGCTCCGCCTCGGTGATCTTGCCGGCGGCGTGGGCGCCAACGGCCTCGAACACCTGCTGGATGGTGACGTCGTGCCCCTTGTAGTGCCCTGGGCGGATCGAGCCGCCATAGAGCATCAACCCGGGGATGTCCAGGCGCGCGAGCGCCATAACGGCACCTGGGATCGTCTTGTCGCAGCCGGAGATGACCACGATCGCGTCGAAGCGATGCGCTGAGGCGACGAGCTCAATTGAGTCGGCGATCAGCTCGCGCGATACCAGCGATGCACGCATGCCCGAAGTCCCCATCGTGATGCCATCGGAGATAGCGATCGTGTTCAGCTCCATCGGCGTGCCGCCGGCGGCACGCACCCCCTCCTTGACCTTTGCGGCCAGCACCCTGTTGTTGAAGTTGCAGGGCATTGTCTCGATCCAGGAGTGCGCGACCCCGACGATCGGCTTGGCCAGATCCTCGGCGGTGTAGCCGATCCCGTGCAGGTAGGCGCGGGCGGCGGCGCGCTCGGGCCCCTCGATAAAGGCGCGCGAGCGGTGCTTGATGTCGAATTGCTCGGTGGTGCTCATTGCGGGCAAACACTACCGGCGCCGACGCGCTCGGGCGCGGCGGTCATGCCAGCACGCAGCTAAGAAGATCGTGCCTGGGCAAGCCCGATCACATCGACAGGCCCAGGCCCTTCCCCCACATCGCGCAACCCGGCGGCAACCGCCGCGCCGGCCAACGCACGCGCCGCGAACGCCGCCTGCAGCGGGTCGCGCCCGAGCGCCAGTTGGGCAGCGAGCACGGAGGAGTGCGTACACCCCGAACCGTGGGAAGCGCCATCTCGATGCCGGCGGCCGGGAATGCTCACGATCCGCTGCGGACTATCGGAGTCGAGGAACAGATCGACCGCGTGCTCGCGATGACCGCCGGTTAGCACGACGATGCGCGGCCCCAACTCGAGCACGCCGCGGATGAGCGCCACGGCCTCGTCCTCCTCGCTGCCCGCCCCGACACGCCGATCATGACTGGCGCCGGCGCGATCGTCCAGCAGCGCACGCGCCTCGGGTACGTTTGGGGTAAGGACGGTAGCCAGCGGCAGGATCTCCTGCGCAAGCACGCTCTCTCCCTCCAAATCCAACAACCGCGCCCCCGACTCGGCGACCATCACGGGATCGACCACGACCGGGGTGCCAACCGGCAACTCCCCCAGCGCCGTCGCGACCGCTCGAATCGTCGCCGCGTCGCCGAGCATCCCGACCTTCACGGCATCCACGCCGATGTCGGAGATGACCGCACGCACCTGTGCGAGCACAATCTCCGGGGGTACCGGGTGAATCGCGCTGACGCCAAGCGTGTTCTGCGCCGTAATCGCCGTAATCGCGGCGGTGCCGTGCACGCCGCAGCGCGCGAACGCCTTCAGGTCGGCCTGAATCCCAGCCCCGCCCCCGGAGTCCGAGCCGGCGATCGTGAGCGCGCGCGGCGTGCGTGCTGTGCCCATTTCCAGCTCTGAGGTGGCTAAGCCGCCGTCTCGGCGGCGGCGCGCGGGCGGCGAGCCGGGAAGATCGCGTAGCTGCCGATCGCCGTTACGAGCAGCTTTCCTCCTTCGTCGCGCACCTCGC
Source organism: Solirubrobacteraceae bacterium (assembly GCA_035719985.1). Taxonomy (GTDB): domain Bacteria; phylum Actinomycetota; class Thermoleophilia; order Solirubrobacterales; family Solirubrobacteraceae; genus Palsa-744. The sequence continues at coordinate 5,765 of DASTPN010000172.1, forward strand.
TGCGCATGACCGCGTTGGTACGGTTGCGCCGATCGAGCACGCTGGTGCAGACGATCTCCCCTTCGGTGGCGGTCTGGATGTAGTTGATCGAGATGTTCAGCGTGGCGATGTGCTCGTCCTGGCTGGTGTGCGGCCATAGCGTCGAGCCCATGCAGTAGTCGACCAGCGCGTAGGTGACCACGCCGGAGAGCAGCCCGCCTGCATTGATCAGCTCGGGGCGGATCTGCAGGTGCACCGTCTGCGGGTCTGACCACTGCATCCCCATGAAGCGGCTGACGCCGTCGATGCCGAAGCGGCGCCCCTTGCGGCCCTCTGCGTCTGAGACGGCCGCGGTCTCGGCGCTTGCGTCCGCGTGGTTGTTCTCATGCGTTGAGCTCATCGGATCGCCGCTATGCGGCCAGGCCAGCATATCCGCGCCGCGTGAGCCGTCCCGTCAAGCCTCCCATCGTCGGATCAGCTCTCATGGGAGATACCAACCCGCCGCCCGCATCGCGTCGAGGAGACCCGCGCCGAAGGTTGGGTGCCCTCGGGGAGGATTTGGCCGTCGAGCACATGCGCCGTCGCGGCTTTGTGATCGTCGATCGCAACATACGTACTCGCCACGGCGAGATCGACCTGATCGCCATCGACAAGCAGGCGACCTTGGTCTTCGCCGAGGTCAAGACCCGCCGTGCCAGCAGTGCTCGACGCGGCTTGTGTCCCGAGGAGCAGCCGCTCGCCTACCTGAGGTTCTCGCAACGATCGCGCCTGCGACGCCTGGCGCAGTCGTGGCTATACGAGACGGCCGCCAGGCGCCCCAGGGCAAGCACCATCCGCTTTGACGCGATCGGCGTAGTGGTGGACGGCCAGGACCGCCTGCTGCGCATCGATCACATCGAAGGGGCGTGGTAGCGCCGTCGTGCGAGCATCGCAGAGCAGATCGCGGCATGGCGCCGCTGTCCCTACGCCTCCAGCACCAACTGCTGATAGGCCGTCGACTGAAACGACATCCGGTGCAAGGGAGAGACGCCACGGCGTTCGATCGCTTCGCGGTGCACGGGCGTGGAGTAGCCGACGTGCTCGGCAAAGGCCCAGCCGGGGTGTAGCTCATCCGCTCGATGCATGTAACGGTCGCGGGTGACCTTGGCGACAATCGATGCCGCCGCGATCGCGGCGCTGGTGGCATCGCCGTTTACGATCGGCCGCTGCTCGCGCTCGAAGGCGGGCACCGCGAAACCGTCGATCAGGCACTCAACGTGACCCTCGATGCCCGCCGTCACGCCGCGCAGGGCGTCGCGCAGCGCGGCGAGGTTGGTCTTGTGCAGCCCACGCGAGTCGATCCCAGAGACGCAGCGGGAGACGACGGTCACACGCGCAGCACTAGAGAGCACCAGCGGGTAGAGATGCTCGCGGGCCGCGCTCGAGTGCTGCTTTGAGTCGTTGAGCGCCGCCAGCGCACGCAGCTCACGCGTGCTCAGCCGCTCATAGTCGAACAGCACAGCCGCAGCGACGAGCGGTCCCGCCAGACAACCGCGCCCAGCCTCATCGGCGCCCGCAACCAGTCGTGATTCCAAGCGGCGATCGAAAGCGAACAGACGCGCTCCACTTTTGTGGCGCCGGGCCTTTCGTCGCGCCGCGCGCTTTGAGGGCGTGCGCGGCGCGGGCATCTCGCTAGAGGGTTCCGATCCGGTCTGGCGGCCAGTAGGTGGCAAAGGCCTGGCCGATGATCCATCCGGTTGGCACTGGCCCCCAGAACCTGCTGTCGTCGGACTCGCCACGATTGTCGCCCATCATGAACCAGTGACCGGCGGGAATCTTGATCGGGGTGGGAAAGTTGCACTCCGAGCCGCCACCACATTCGGCGATATAGGAATCGCTCTCGCGCTTGCCATTGCGGTAGGCGTGCCCTTCCTTGATGTAGAGCGTGTCTCCGGGCCCGGCAACGATGCGCTTGATGAAGTTCGTGCTCGACTCCTGCGGCTCGGGCGTTGCGCAAGCAGCACCGCCAGGCGTGACCATATGTGGAGCCGGCCCGCAGACCTGTTGTTCGGCGTCCTTAGGCGGATGAAAGACGACGATCTGGCCGACTTTGGGCCCACCGAAGTGCATACCGACGCGATCGACGAGCACGCGCTGACCGACTTTCAGGGTTGGTTCCATCGATCCGCTGGGAATCCGATATGGCTTGACGATCCAAGCCTGGATCGCCAGCGCCAGCCCGATCGCCACCAGCACGATCACGATCAGCTCGACCAGAGAATTGGTACGCGACTTCTCGTTGCCCTTGCCGCTGGCCTTAGCCGCGGCGGGGTCGGCGCTCACGCCGCCGCGTCGGTCGGGGCGTCGCCCTCGCCGGCTGCGGAGTCGCTCTCCTGCTCACCCGCGGCAACGTCGGCATCCTGTTGGTCTGGCTGCGCCTCAGCCGACGCCTGCGGCTCAGCCTGCTCGGCCGCTGTCGCCTGCGCCTCGTTTGCCTGGGCACCCTGCTCCTGCTTGAGCACCTCGGTCTCGATCGAGGTCTCCTCAGCTGTGGCGCCCTCGGCGTCGACAGCCTCGCCGGACCCGTACAGCAGTCCGCCCTCGACGGCCTCCTCCGGACCGGTGTAGCGACGCTCGCGCACACGAGCACGCTTACCGACACGATCGCGCAGGTAGTAGAGCTTGGCGCGGCGCACGTCACCACGAGCTGCGACCTCGATGCGCTCGATCTTCGGAGAGTGCACGGGGAACATGCGCTCCACTCCGACGCCGAAGGACTGCTTGCGTACGGTGAACGTCTCGCGCGCACCATGTCCTTGGCGCTTGATCACAACACCCTCGAATACCTGGATGCGCCGGCGCGTACCCTCGATCACCTGGAAATGAACCTTGACACGATCGCCCGGACCAAAGTTGGGTACGCGGCGCAGTTGCGCGCGCTCGATGCTTTCGATGATTGTGCTCATGGCAAAAGCACGCCGGCGCGGTGAAGCGGTGGCCCCAGGCCCGACGCGACGGCGAATGGTAGCGAACCGGCCGCAGGCAGGCGCAGGTCAGGCCTTCAGTCGCCGTTGGATCGACGGCGACTCTGCTCGGTGCGCCACTGACGAATGTTCTCGTGGTGGCCGGAGAGCAATACCTCCGGCACGCTCCAACCGCGGTACTCGGCCGGGCGCGTGTAGTGCGGATACTCCGGCGCCCCCTCCAGGGCCGCGCTGAAGGACTCCTCCACGGCCGAATCCTGATGACCGAGCGCACCCGGCAGCTTGCGCAGCACCGCATCGCACACCACCATCGCCGCCAGCTCGCCGCCAGCCAACACGTAGCGCCCGATCGAGAGTGTCTCGGTGGCGAAATGCTCGACGATCCGCTCGTCAAACCCCTCGTAGCGCCCGCACAGCAGTGTGATCTCACGCTCACCGGCCAACTCGTTCACGTACTGCTCGTCCAGCAAGCGTCCGCCTGGAGCCAGGGCTATCACCCTTCGTCGGGTTCGCACCTCGGTGGCGTCGATGCCGTAGTGGGCTCGCAGCGCCGCATCCATCACATCGACTCGCAACACCATCCCGGCACCGCCACCGAAGGGCGTGTCGTCCACCTGCCCGCCGCTGAGCGGCGTGTGAGCGCGAGGGTCGACGTAGCGCAGACGGGTGCCGGCCTCGATCGCGTTGCCGACGTGGCGCTGACTCTCCAGCCACTCAAACCACTGTGGGAACAGTGTGAAAATGTCGATCTGCACCGCTACCCCGCCAGAAAGTTCATGTCGATGTCGATCCTGCGGGCGGCGATGTCAATCGAGCGGACCGCGTCGCGCACCATCGGGACGAGCAGATCCTCGGCGGTCTGCTCAGAGACAGTCACCTGCAGCACCTCGCAAGATGGAAGCTCCAACAACTTGGAGACGACACCGACGCGGCGAGCGCCGTCGAACACCTCGCAACCTTCCAACTCGTTTGCCCACCATTCCCCCTCTCCTAGCGCCGGCGCGTCCGCTGCCTTGACCATCAACTCGAGCCCGCGCACGGCTTCGGCGCCGCCACGATCCTCAATCCCCTGAACGTGCACGATTGGGCGCCGGTCGGTACCGCGGCGTCTGACGATCTCGCTCGCCTTCTCGCCCAGCGCGACGACGGTGCCAACCGCAAGCAAGCGCGGGCGCGCGCCGGTGACATAGAAACTACCGTCAAGACCGTGGGGCCGCCCGACGCGCCCGGCCGACATCGGCCCACCCCCCGCTCGCTCGCGGGCCGGCTCCTCTCCGCTACTCGCGGACACGTCAGTCGACGATGTCGATCAGCACGCGACGGCGCTCATTCACCGCCGCTGCCTTGACTACGGTGCGCAGCGCCTGTGCCGTACGCCCGCCGCGCCCAATCACTTGTCCATAGTCGTCGTCGGCGACGCACAGCTCGAGCACTACGGTACCGTCGTCCTCCTCGAACTGCTCGACCGATACCTCTTCGGGATTGTCGACCAGCCCCTGGGCGAGGTACTCGAGCAGATCGCGCATTACCTCGGTGGCCATATATCGCCGCCTGCGCCGCTAGGAGGCGATGCCTTGGATGCGCAGCAACTTCTTGACTGTCCCAGACGGCTGCGCGCCGCGAGCGAGCCAGCTCTTGGCGCGCTCCTCGTCGATCACGATCGTGGAGGGATCGGTCTGGGCGTTGTAGTGCCCGATCGTCTCGATCACACGCCCGTCGCGCGGTGAGCGCTGGTCAGCGACGACGACGCGCCACACGGGATTCTTCTTTGCGCCCACTCGGGTGAGCCTCAGCCTTACCGACACATATTCCTCTCTAAAGCCAATCGATTTTGCGCCAGAAAGCTTAGCTGACGTGCGCGCGAGGCCCCGATCCGCGCGAATCGCTTCGCGATTGCGCCTACCTGGCCTGGCGCATCAGCGCGCCGACATCGGGCATCTTGCCACGCCCGACCTGCTTCATCATCTTGCGCATCTGCCCAAACTGCTTGACGAGCTGATTGACCTGCTGCACATTGGTACCCGACCCGCGCGCGATCCGCAGCCGCCGCGACCCCTTGATCAGCTCGGGATGCGTGCGCTCTCCCGGGGTCATCGAGAGGATGATCGCTTGTATGCGGTCGAGCTCGCGCTCGTCCACCTTCAGCCCCTTCAACTGTTGGCCGGCAAAGCCGGGGATCATGCCCAGCAGGTTCGTCAGCGGGCCCATCCGACGGATCGTCTTGAGCTGATCGAGGAAATCGTCGAGCCCGAACTCATTGCGACGCAGCTTGCGCTCCAGGGCGAGCGCCTGATCAGAGTCGAACTGGCGCTCGGCCTTCTCGATCAGGCTCATGACGTCGCCCATGCCAAGAATGCGCTGGGCCATCCGGTCGGGGTGGAAGCGCTCGAACTGGTCGAGCTTCTCTCCTGTGGAGGCGAACAGGATCGGCTTGCCGGTGACCGCCTTGACCGACAGCGCGGCGCCGCCGCGGGCGTCGCCGTCGAGCTTTGACATCACCACGCCGTCGAACTGGACGGCATCCGCGAACTGCTCGGCGACGTTGACGGCGTCCTGGCCTGTCATCGCGTCGACCACCAGCAGCACGTCGTGTGGCTTTACCGCGTCGCGGACCCTGACCAACTCGGCCATCATCGCCTCGTCGACGTGCAGACGTCCGCTGGTGTCGACGATCAGAACGTCCTTGCCCTCTTCGCGCGCGCGCTCGAGCGCCCAGGAGGCGATCTGCACTGGATCGCGGTCGGTGCCTTGCTCGTATACCTCCGCGCCGGCCTGAGAGCCGACCTTGACCAGCTGATCGACGGCAGCGGGACGGTAGACATCGCAAGCAGCCAGCGCCACCGAGCAGGAGTGCTCCTCGCGCAGGTGGCGCGCAAGCTTGGCGGTGGCGGTCGTCTTGCCCGAGCCCTGTAGACCCGCCATCAGGATCACTGTTGGCGGTCGCGGGGAGAAACTCAGCCCGGCGGCTGCGCCGGTGGGCGAGCCTCCCATCAATCGGGTCAACTCGTCGCTGACGATCTTGACGACCTGCTGCCCCGGGTTCAGCTTGCCGACGATTTCGGCTCCCTCGCAGCGCGCCTTGACGTCCTTGGTGAAGCCCTTTACGACCTTGAAGTTGACGTCGGCCTCGAGCAGCGCCAGGCGGATCTCGCGCAAGGCCGCGTCGATGTCGGCCTCGCTCAGCGTGCCGTGGCTGCGCACATCGGCGAGCGTGGCTTGCAGCTTCTCGGCCAGCGAGTCGAACATCAGAGGGATTCTCGCAGCCTGCAACTACCGGCTCGCGCGTGTCAATCGCGCGAGGTCGGCGGTGAGGGCGACGAGCCGGAAGCGCGCTTGCTCAGCGCCTCGCCGATGCCGCCGAACGCCTCGGCGAACTCTGACGGAATCACGAATACCTTGTTGGAGTCGCCTTCTGCAAGTTGCGGGAGCATCTGCAGGTATTCGTAGCTGAGCAGCTCACGCGAGGGCTTGCCCTCGTGGATTGCGGTGAAGACAGTGTCGATCGCCTTCGCTTCGCCTTCGGCTCGCAGCACCGCGGCTTGGCGATCGCCCTCGGCACGCAGCACGACCGCCTGCTGCTGCCCCTCGGCGGTGAGGATCTGAGCCTGCTTCTCGCCTTCGGCGGTGAGGATCGCAGCGCGGCGGTCGCGCTCGGCGCGCATCTGCTTCTCCATCGCCGTGCGGATGTCAGCCGGCGGATCGACCGACTTGATCTCAACGCGATTGATGCGAATCCCCCACTTGCCGGTCGCCTCGTCGAGCACCACCCGTAGCTCGGTGTTGACGTTCTCGCGCGCGGTCAACGTCGCCTCCAGCGTCAACCCGCCGATCACGTTGCGCAAGGTGGTGACGGTCAGCTGCTCAATCGCCTGCAATGGATTGGCGATTTCATACGTGGCCGAGCGCGGATCGGTGATCGTGAAGTAGAGCACCGTCTCGATGCCGACGACCACGTTGTCTTCGGTGATGACCGACTGCGGCGCGAAGTTGACGACCTGCTCGCGCAGATCCACGAGCGGCTTGACACGATCGATGAACGGCGTGACGATCGTCAGGCCCGGCTCGAGCGTGCGGCTGTAGCGCCCGAGGCGCTCGACCACGCCGGCGCGCGCCTGCGGGATGACCCGAATGGTGCGCGCCGCCACGACCAGCAAGAAAAGCACGACGACGGCAACTACGATCAGCGCGACCATTGACCCTCTCTCTTTCGCTCGACTACTGGAATCCGCCGGATATCTTCGCGGTTCGCACGACCTAGTGCATCACGAGTGCTGTAGCGCCACGTATTTCGACCACTTCGACGCGCTCACCGGGCTCGAACACCTGATCTTCATCGAAGCTGCGCGCGGTCCACACCTCGCCGTCGATCTTTACGCAGCCGACACCCTCGTCGTTAGCGATCCGTTCGAGCACGATCGCCTTGTGCCCAACCAGCGCCGCGGCCCCAGTGCGGATCGCGGGCGGCAGCCGGCGGTGACGCTGGGCGACCGGGCGTAGCGTCGCGAACACTATCCCTGAGGCGAGCAGGAACACGAGCGAGCTCAGTAGCAGCCCCACTCCAAGCAGGCTGACGACCGCCGCCAAGCCCGCGCCAAGCGCAAACGGAGCCAGATAGAAGCCGCCTTGGTGCATCTCCCCAACACCGAGCAAGCAGGCGGCTACGACCCAAATGATCCAGCCCATCGGTTGATTATCGCTCAGTAACGAGCGCGCGCGCGAACTCGTCGGGATCAAACGGACGTAGGTCCTCGAGCTGCTCGCCGATCCCGATCAGCTTGACCGGCAGTTCCAGCTCGCGCGCGATCGCCAGCGCGATGCCGCCACGGGCGGTTCCGTCGAGCTTGGTCAGGACAATTCCGCTCACCCCGGCGGACTCCGCAAACAGCCGCGCTTGGCGCAACCCGTTTTGGCCAGTGGTCGCATCGACGGTGAGCAGTGTCTCGTGCGGGGCGCCATTCAGTTGGCGGGCGATTACCCGGCGCACCTTGGCAAGCTCCTCCATCAGATCGTCTTGGGTGTGCAGGCGCCCAGCGGTGTCGATGATCGCCACCTCAGCGCCCGTGGAAATCGCCTGCGCGATGGTCTCGAAGGCAACCGATCCTGGGTCAGATCCCTCCGCACCAGTGACGATCTCACAGCCAGCCCGGAGCGCCCACTCCTGTAGCTGCTCGGTCGCGGCAGCACGGAATGTGTCGGCGGCGCCGAGCACGACAGTGAGTCCAAGCTCCTTGCGTAGGTGCCAGGCTAGCTTGCCGATGCTCGTGGTCTTGCCGGTGCCGTTGACGCCGACGGTGAGGATCACGGTCGGCTTGGCGCGCAGGTCGATCTGCCAGTTCTCGCTACGAGCGGTGTCGGCCAGCAGCCCGATCAGCCGCTCTGAAAGCGCCTCGCCGCCGCTCAGTGCACCGTCGGCCACTTCGCGCTCGAGCGTCTCTACGACCGAGGCGGTCGTAGAGACCCCCACGTCGGCCATGATCAGCGCCTCCTCCAGGCGCTCCCAGGTGTCCTCGTCGATCGTTGTGAACAACGTCGCTTGGATCTCTGAGCCAAGCGCCTGTCTGGTCTTGGAGAGGTTTTCGCGCAAGCGGCGAAACAGGCCTCCTCCACGCTCCTTGCCCGCGTCTTGACTCATACGCGCCTGCCGGCCTGCGCTCCGCTCGATCAAGAACAGGTCGGCCCATTCGCGTCCCATCGGCGGCTGCCTCAGCTCTCCGTGTGCGATCGCTCGGCGCTAAGCGACCGGGGCAACCTGAGGCGAGAGGATGGGCTGCGGGGAGTCCTCCGCCGGCAGACGCCGCGAGAGCACCTTGGATACGCCGTTTTCTGCCATCGAGACGCCGTAGAGCCAGTCGGCGGCCTCCATCGTGCGCTTCTGATGAGTGATGACGATGAACTGGGCGCGGTCCGCGTAGCGGCGCAACAGCGTCAGGAAGCGGTCGAGGTTGAGGTCGTCGAGCGCGGCCTCGACCTCGTCGAGCACGTAGAACGGGCAGGGACGGGCAAGGAAGACGGCAAAGAGGAACGCCAGCGCCGTCATCGACTTCTCGCCACCTGAGAGCAGCGACAAGCGCTTGGCCGACTTGCCGGCGGGCGTGATCTCGATCTCCACGCCCTGCATCTGCTCGCCGTCTGGCTGTGCTTCGTCCTCCAGCTCGGCCTCCGCCCCGGCCTCGGCGCCATTCTCGCCCGAGCCCTCGACCGTATCCGCCTGGCCCCCAAGCACCGGTTGTGGGGACTGCTCTTCGTTGACCAAACGCAGGCGTCCGCTGCCGCCCGGGAAAACATCGCCAACCAACTCCTCGAAGTTGCGCGCGGCCGCCTCGAAGGTCGCATTGAAGGTTTCGTGAATCTGGCGGTCGGTCTCGCGAATCACGCCGCGCAGCTCTCGCAGCGCTGTCTCCAGGTCGGTGCGTCGCTCCTCCAGCTCCTCGACGTGCGCGAGCGCCTCGGCGTACTCCTGACCGGCCAGCGGATTGACCGGCCCCAGTTGCTCGCGACGACGGGCCAGGCGTTCCAGGCGAGCGCGCAAAGCCTGCTCCTGATCCCCTCCCAGCGGCTCGGCGTTGACCTCGGGCAGTGCCAGCTCCAGTCGCTCACAGACGGTCGCCAGCTCCTGCTCGGCCTCGGCCGCCTGATCGCGCAGGCGCTGTGCGGCCACCTCGGCGCCAGTCACCGCCTCGCCCTCGACCCGCAGGGCAGACTGGATCTCCGCCTCCTCCTGCGCGCAAGCGCGCAGCTCGGCTGAGACTTGCTCGCCGGCGGCGCGATCCTCGTCCAGCAGCCGCTCGATCGCCTCGAGCACGCCAACCAGTGCCTCGCCTGCCGCCAGACAAGCAGCCGCAAGGCGCTCGGCGCGTGGCTCGTGCCTGAGGTCTGACTCGCGCTGTGCGAGCAACCGCGCGATCCGCCGAGCGCGCTCGGCCTCCTCGGAGCGGCGGCGCTCGAGCGCGCGGCGCTCAGCGGCAAGCTCGCCCTCGAGCTGCGCGCGCTTGACCGCCAGTGGTCCCTGCTCGGGTGCGGCGCGGCGTTGCTCGATCAGCCAGCCGGCCTTGCGCTGGCGCTCGGCGGCATCAGACAGGCGGCGATCGGCCTCGCGCAACTCGCCGTCGGCACGATCGCGAGCGGCGTCAGCAGCGCGAACGCGCTCGGATGCCTGCTCGAGCTCGGCTCCGGCGGCGTGCTCGGCGGCGGCAGCCTGCTCGCTCTCAGCGATCAAGCGATCGCGCTCGTTGCGCTTTGCCAGCACCCGCTCAGCTCCCCCTTCAGCCACTTGACGCACCTCGCCCCAGCCGGCGAATAGCACCCTGCCACTACGAGTGGTGGCTGTGCCGGCAAAGCCCTCGCGCAGGTCCTGCAGGCTCTCTACGACCCAGGCGTCGGCCAGCAGCTTGCGCGCCAGCTCGAGCACCGCGCCCGACCCAGAGAGCAACGAGCACAGCGAGACAGCGCCAGCCGCCGGCGGCTGAGGGGAGTCGCTCGTGTTCGTCGCCTTGCCGGAGCCCTCCGCTGCCGCATCGGACTGAGCCGATCCGGTGGCGACCACCTGACCGGCGAGCAGCGCCGCGCCGCCGTCCTGGCCGGAGCGGTCGAGCAGCGCCGTGGCGCCGGCCATGTCGGCGACGAGCGCGGCGTCCAGGCGT
>DASTPN010000173.1:0-2892 GCA_035719985.1 Solirubrobacteraceae bacterium
GCTGATAGTCCCGGCCCGCGATGGGGCGCTGCGGGTTTTGCGCGCGAGCCTCGACGCCGGGGTGCGGCGCGTCGTGCTGACCTCCTCGGTCGCCGCCGTTCGTCATGGGCGCCCGGCCTCAGCGGACGCACCGTTCAGCGAGGCCGATTGGACCGATCCGAATGATCTGCGTCGCACGCCGTATGTGCGCTCCAAGACGATCGCCGAGCGCGCCGCCTGGGATCACGTCCGAGCCGCGAGCACCGAGGAGCGGCTGACGACCATCAATCCAGGCGCGATCATCGGGCCCGTGCTCAGCGACGACCGTTCCTACTCGCTGCAAGCGATCGAGCGACTGTTGAACGGAATGCCGGCGGTTCCTCGACTCGGATTTACCTTCGTCGACGTGCGCGACGTTGCCGACCTTCACATTCGCGCGATGACCGACCCGAGCGCCGGTGGCGAACGGTTTCTTGCCGTCGACCGGTTCCTGTGGCTGAAGGACGTTGCGGAGATTCTGCGCGAGCGACTCGGGCCGGCGGCCGCCAAGGTGCCCACGCGAGCGGCGCCCGATCTGCTGATTCGAGCGATGGCATTGTTTGACCCGAGCGTCCGCTCGGTCGTGGGCGATCTCGGGAAGTCGGCTTCCTACACGGCAGAGAAGGCCAAGACGCGGTTGGGCTGGGCTCCGCGCCCGATCGAGGACTCGATAGCCGAGACCGCACAGAGCCTCATGCAGCGCGGGCTGGCCGGTCCCGGGCGCTGATCGCTCGGCAGTCTGAGGGTGGCAGAGCAGGTCCCAGCAGTCTCTGACGTGCTCGACGCGATCGAGCGCCGGGACTGGGAGCGTCTGCGACGACTGCTTCATCCGGAGGTTCACTGGACGACAGCCGTGGAGGAGCAGTTGCACGGTCGCGAGCAGGTGATAGCTCGACTCTCCAACGACCCGCCACCGGCGCCTCCCTCCTACCACGAGCTTCGCGACGGCCTTATGTATCGCTGGATCGACTGCCCGGGCTGAGCGCGCGAGAAAACGAGCAGCTGGTACTGCGCACTGGGTCTGCAGAGCGATCCTGGATGGGATTGCGCGCCATACACTGCGCGGGATGAGCGCACTACCCGAGGATCTGACGCCGCTCCAGACGCTGCGCGACCGGCTTGCGGAGCTGGCCGACCTCGGCTCGATCGAGATGCTGCTCGAGTGGGATCAGCTTGTGACGATGCCCTCTCAAGGCGGGGAGTCGCGGGCGCATCAGTTGGGCGCGTTGGCACGGATCGCCCACGAGCGAGCCACCGCCGAGGAGATCAGCTCCTGCCTGGAGCGGATCGACACTGACGGACTGGACGAGATCGACCGCGACGTCGTGCGACTCGCCCGGCGCGACTGGGAGCGCGCACGGCGGATACCGCACGAGCTGGCCGCGGAGAGAGCGCGCGCGACCGCCGAAGGTCAGGAGGTGTGGCAGCGAGCGCGCTCGCAGGACGATTTCGCCATGTTCGCGCCCGCGCTCGAACACAACGTACGGCTTGCCCGCGAACGCGGCGAATGCCTGGCCGAGCCGGAACAGAGCGCCTACGAGGCGCTGCTGGGCGATTTCGACTACGGGCTGAGCGTGGCGGACCTGCGCCGCGTGCTGGGTGGACTGGCGGACGATCTGCCGGCGCTGATCGACGACGCCGAACGCCACTCGCCCGCGCGATCGCTTGCCGTGCCCGCCGAGGCCCAGCGCGCGGCGGTGGCGGCGATCATGCAACGGCTCGGGGTCGAGGACTCGAGCTGGCGAGTCGATGTCTCCACACATCCCTTCAGCACCAGCATCGGCCGCGGCGACTCGCGCCTGACCACGCGCTATGGCGACGGTGAGGTGGAGTCGCTGCTGAGCTCGCTGCACGAGTACGGGCACGCGCTGTACGAGCGCCAGATCGACCCGGCGCTCGACCGCACCGGGCTCGGGACCGGCACTTCGATGTCGATCCACGAGTCGCAGAGCAAGCTGTGGGAGAACCACGTCGCGCGCAGTCCCGCATTCGCGCACGTGATGGCGCAGGAGCTGAGACGCGGCGGCTTCCAGGTGAGCGCCGCCGACCTGCACGCAAGCCTCGTCGCAGTGAAGCGCTCCCCGATCCGCGTCTCGGCCGACCCGCTCACCTATCCACTGCACATCGTCGCGCGCTTCGAGCTGGAGCTGGCCCTGATCGACGGAGAGCTGGCGGTGGCCGACCTGCCCGAGGCGTGGCGAGAGGCGATGCGCCGGCTGCTCGGGGTCGAGATCGCCTCGGACGCGGAAGGCTGCCTGCAGGACGTGCACTGGAGTGCCGGCGCCTTCGGCTACTTCCCAAGCTACGCGCTCGGGTGCCTGATCGCGGCGCAACTGTGGGAGACGATGGAGGCCGAGCTGGGGCCACGTGAGGACGATCTGCGCCAGGGAGAGGTCGAGCCAATCCAGCGTTGGCTCGGCGAGCGAGTGCACCGCTATGGGCGGCGGCTCGACACGGTGCCGCTTGTGGAGCGAGCGACCGGCAAACCGCTTGGGATCGAGGCGTTTCTGCGCTACGTAGCGCCACTCGCCAGCGATTGAAGTGCCACGTGAAGCGCCGTGTGAACGTTCGACAACATATTCCTCATAAATTTGATGGAGATTATGATCTTTCTGCTAGCGTGGGCCGCCCGGCGCCACAGCCGGGATCCCTACGCCCACAGCATCTCCCCGGAAGGAGTCAGAGCCCATGTCCAAGACGCCAACCCCCAACCAGCGAAGCAGAGCCGAGCGCCGATGGCGTCGAGCAAGCGCCGCCGTCGTGGCCGGATTCGTCGCCACGCTCTCAACGACCGCCTCACTCGCCGGCAGCGCCGCCGCCGACACCCCGACCGCGCCTCCACCGGTATCGATCCTCACCTCGCAGGGTAACCCA